>NZ_JBFAVI010000281.1:0-4949 GCF_040679695.1 Micromonospora sp. NPDC052213 | reverse complement strand
TGCGGCCAGGCGTCGCTCAGCGGGCGCATCCGGTGTCGCCTGCCGGCCGGGACGGGCTTGCCGTGGGCGATGACACGTCGAACGGTGGTCGGCGTTGCCCGGCTCGGTCTGTCCACGGCGTCTCAGCGGTCGGCGGGTGGGGCCTGGATGCGGTAGGCGTCGAGTTGGTCGGCGAGGCGTCGCGGCTGGCTCAGCGCGATCAGGTGCCCGCCGGGCAGCACGTCGACGTCGACGCCGAGGCGTTCGCGGGCCAGGCGGCGCTGGAAGTCGGCGGGGAAGAACCGGTCGTCGCGGCCGGTGACGACCCGGGTGGGCACGTCGGGCCAGCGGCGCAGCGGGTTGGGGCGGGTGAACACCGCCGGCGACTCGTCGGGCGCGTCGGCGGCGGTGAGGCGCGCCACCACCGCCTCGGGGACGTCGTGGAAGAAGTCCACCGCCAGGTCGACGTGGTCGCCGGGGGTGCGGCCCTGCGCGACGGCGTGGTCGGCGCGGGCCTGCGCGTGGCCGGTGGCCGCCCACCACTGCCCGGCCGTCTCGCCGGGGGCGGGGATCATCGGGTTGACCAGGACGACCATCGTCACCCGCGGGTCGTCGGCGACCAGTGGGGCGGTGAACGCGCCGAGGGACTGCGCGACCAGCACCACCCGGCGCCGGTCGCCGATCGCGGCGCGGACGGTGGCGGCGTACTCGGGCAGGGCTGCGGCGTCGTCGGCGGCGGGCAGGTCCACGGCGACCGCCTCGCGGCCGCGGCGGCGCAGCTCGTCGACGAGCAGGTGCCAGTAGTCGGCGCTGCCGCCCGCGCCGGGGATCAGCACGTAGGTCACGACCGGCCCCGGGCGGCGACGTGGAACAGCATCGGCAGCACCCGGGGCGTGCCGTCGGGCGCGACGGAGGCGACGCCGGCCAGCTCCGTGGAGGCCAGCAGTCGCCGCGTCACCGGATGGTCGAGCAGTCGTACGTCGCCCTGCGGCAGGGCGGTGGTCGCGGTCATGGGGCCTCCCTCGAACCGTCGCTCCTACATTAGGAGTGCTCGCTTCGTTCGGGCAAGCACCACGGCTACGCTGGGCGGGTGCGTTCCTACGACGATCTGTGCGGGCTGGCCCGCGCGCTGGCCGTGGTCGGCGAACGCTGGGCGCTGCTGGTCGTCCGGGAGCTGCTGCTCGGCCCGAAACGCTTCTCCGACCTCAGCCGTGGCCTGCCCACCATGAGCCAGAACGTGCTGTCCGCGCGGCTGCGCGAGCTGGAACGGGCCGGCGTGGTGACCCGCCGCACCCTCGGCCCCCCGGCCAGCGCCCGCGTGTACGAACTCACCCCACGCGGCCGGGAGCTGGAGGAGAGCCTGCTGGCGCTGGGCCGGTGGGGCAGCCGGCAGCCGCTGCCCGCCACCGGTCGGTTGAGCGTCGACGCCCTGATGCTCGCCCTGCGCACCACGTACGACCCGGGCCCCGCCGGCGGGCCGGCGGCGCCGGTGGCGCTGCGGTTGGGCGCCGACCGGTTCGTCGCCGAGGCCGACCGGGCCGGGCTGCGGATCAGCCGGGGCGCCGGCGAGCGCTGCGCCGCCGTCGTCGACACCGACCCGCGCACCCTGCTGGAGGTCGTGTTCGGCTACCGGCCCCGCGACGAGGCGGAACACCACGGCGCGCTGCACGTCACCGGCGAGCGGCGGGTCGCCGAACGATTCCTCGACTGCTTCACCCGCCCGGTGGCCACCGGCGTCCCCGGTGCCGCGCCGGCCACCGGGTAGCCTTCCGCTCTGTGATCAAGGTGAGGTGCCTGTGACGACCGTGGACAGCAGCCAGCCGCGCGCCGACGCCCCGCGCCTGCCCGACGTGGCGCCGCAGGCGCTGCCGCTGCGGGTGGCCGCGCCGATGGCGGTGGCCGCCGGGCTGGCGCTGCTGGCGGCGTTCCCCCCGTACGGGGTGTGGCCGCTCGCGCCGGTCGGCGTGGCGCTGCTGGCCGCGGCGGCGCACCGCCGCCGCGTCCGGGCCGGCGCCGGGCTGGGCTTCCTGACCGGGGTGGCGCTGTTCGCGCCGCTGCTGAGCTGGACGAACCTGCACACCGGTTACCTGCCGTGGACGCTGCTGTCGCTGCTGCAGGCCGCCTACCTGGCGCTGCTGGGCGCGGCGAGCGCGTACGCCTCCCCCCTGGCCGACCGCCTCCGGTGGGCCTGGCCGGCGCTGACCGGCGTGCTGTGGGTGGGGCAGGAGGCGCTGCGCGACCGCACCCCGTTCGGCGGGTTCCCGTGGGGGCGGCTGGCGTTCAGCCAGGACGACTCGCCGCTGCTGCGGCTGGCCGCGCTGGGCGGCGCGCCGCTGGTGACGTTCGCGGTGGCGCTGACCGGGGGGCTGCTCGTCGCGGCGCTGTGGCGGCCGTGGGACGGGCGGCGGCGGTGGGCGCCGATCGCCGGGCTGACCGCCGGCGCGGTCGCGGTGCCCGTCGCCGGGCTGCTGGTGCCGGTGGCCGCCGCCGGGGGCGGCGACACCGTCACCGTGGCGATCGTGCAGGGCAACGTGCCCCGGCTGGGGCTGGACTTCAACGCCCAACGCAAGGCGGTGCTCGGCAACCACGTCGACGCCACCGTCGAGCTGGCCGAGCAGGTCGCCGCCGGCGCCCAGCGCCGCCCCGACCTGGTGGTGTGGCCGGAGAACGCCAGCGACATCGACCCGCTGCGCGACGCCGACGCCGGCGCCCTGATCTCCCGGGCCGCCGACACGATCGGCGCGCCGATCCTGGTCGGCGCGGTGCTGCGCGGCCCCGGCGACGGCGAGGTCCGCAACGCCGGCATCCTCTGGCGGCCCGGCACCGGCCCCGACCTGGAGCAGGTCTACATCAAGCGGCACCCGGTGCCGTTCGCCGAGTACGTGCCGATGCGCGACCTCGCCCGAATGGTCAGCAAGCAGGTGGACCGGGTGCGGGCCGACTTCGTGCCCGGCACCGAGCCGGGCGTGCTGCGCACCGGCCCGGCCGTGCTCGGCGACGTGATCTGCTTCGAGGTCGCCTACGACGAGGTGGTCCGCGACACCGTCACCGGCGGGGCGCAGCTGCTGGTGGTGCAGACCAACAACGCCACCTTCGACGTGGCGGAGGCGCGGCAGCAGCTGGCCATGGTGCGGCTGCGGGCGGTCGAGCACGGCCGGCCGGCGTTGATGGCCTCCACGGTCGGAGTGTCCGGGTTCGTTGCCCCCGACGGGCGGGTAAGCGACGCCACCGGGTTCAACACCCGCGCGGTCGTGGTGCGGCAGCTGCGCCTGGACGACGGGCGCACCCTGGCCACCCGGGTCGGCCTGTGGCCGGAGGCGGCACTGGCCACCCTGGCGGTGGCGGCCCTGGTCGGCGCGGCCGTGCTGCGCCGCCGGCACCGCGCCGGATGACACCAGCCGGCAGTCCGGCGGAGGGGAAGCGACGGTGGGCGAGACGACCGACACCCGAGGGCCACGCGCCGGCCACCCCGGCCTGGGTCGGGTGCTCGTGGTGATCCCGACCTACGACGAGGCCGACAACGTGGCGTCGATCGTGGCGCGTGTGCGCCGCGCCGCCCCGGCCGTGGAGATCCTCGTCGCCGACGACAACAGCCCCGACGGCACCGGCGCGGTCGCCGACGCCCTGGCCGCCGCCGACCCGCACGTGCACGTGCTGCACCGCGAGGGCAAGCAGGGCCTCGGTGCGGCGTACCTGGCGGGGTTCGCGTGGGCCCGCGAGCGTGGTTTCGACGCCGTGGTGGAGATGGACGCCGACGGCTCACACGCCCCCGAGGACCTGCCCACGCTGCTGGCGGCCGCCCGCGACGCCGACGTGGTGATCGGCTCCCGGTGGACCACCGGCGCGCGGGTGGTGAACTGGCCGCTGCGGCGGCTGCTGCTGTCGCGCTGCGGCAACCTGTACGCGCGGCTGGCGCTGGGCATGCCGGTGTCCGACGCCACCGGCGGCTACCGGGTGTACCGGCTGTCCGCCCTGGACGAGATCGACCTGGCGTCGGTGTGTTCGCAGGGCTACTCGTTCCAGGTGGAGCTGTCGCGGCTGGCGCACCGGGCCGGGGCACGCATCGTCGAGGTGCCGATCACGTTCGCCGAGCGGGAGCGCGGCAGCAGCAAGATGAGCCCGCTGATCGTGGCGGAGGCGCTGTGGCGGATCACCGCGTGGGGTCTGCAGGATCGGCGGCTGGCGGTGCGGCGGGGCCTGCACGGCACCCCCGACGGTCAGGTGCGATGGCCCTGAGCGTCGGCGTGTCATGCTGGACGCAGTGCCTGCGCGGACCGACCGCGCCGCGGATGGCGGATGAGGTGAGATGCGCCGAGGACTGAGGTACGTGCCGCTGGGCCTGTTGCTGGCGGTGCTGCTGGAGCTGGCGGTGTTCGTCGTGGTGGGCCGGGCGATCGGGTTCGGCTCGGCGCTGCTGGCGGTGTTCGCGGTGTCGCTGCTCGGGCTGGTGCTGCTGCGCCGGGAGGGCATGCGCGCCTGGCGTGGCTTCCGGGCCGCCGCGGAAACCGGCCAGCCGCCGGGACGGCAGGTCACCGACGGTCTCGTCGGGCTGGTCGGCGCGCTGCTGCTGGCGACCCCCGGCCTGGTCAGTGGCCTGGTGGGGTTGTTGCTGCTGGTGCCGCCGGTACGTCGGCTGGCCCGCGGCGGGGTGCAGCGTGCCGCGGAGCGCCGGGTGTCGTCGATGGTCGCCGGTGACCTGTTCGGGCCCCGCCGGGTGCGGGTGCGCCGAGGCGCCCCGCAGCCCACGCCACGCCCGACGGCCGAGCCGCCGCCGACCGTGGTCGACGGGGGCCGGGCCATCGAGGGCGAGATCGTCGAGCCCGGCCGCAACTGATCCGGGCACCGGACTCATCCCGGACACGACGGCCGCAGCGGCGCCGAGCCAGTGAGCCTTGTCGATACTGTGTGTGCCGACGTTCATCACGATGCCGCCGCCGGCGAGCGTCGGGTCGAAGAACCAGTCCGGC
Organism: Micromonospora sp. NPDC052213; assembly: GCF_040679695.1. NCBI lineage: Bacteria > Bacillati > Actinomycetota > Actinomycetes > Micromonosporales > Micromonosporaceae > Micromonospora > Micromonospora sp. NPDC052213. The sequence continues at coordinate 3 of NZ_JBFAVI010000281.1, read as the reverse complement.
CGG
>NZ_JBFAVI010000280.1:0-5069 GCF_040679695.1 Micromonospora sp. NPDC052213 | reverse complement strand
TCGAGCGGACGTTCGCGTCGGTCAGCGGTGGCGCGGGTGTCGACGTCGTGTTGGATGCGCTCGCGGGTGAGTTCGTGGACGCGTCGCTGCGCCTGCTGCCGCGTGGTGGCCGGTTCGTGGAGATGGGCAAGACCGACGTCCGCGACCCGGAGTTGGTCGCCCGGCAGCACCCCGGCGTGACGTACCAGGCGTTCGAACTCAACAACGCCGGCGGGGAGCGGATCGGGCAGATGCTCGCCGAGCTGCTGGCCCTGTTCGAGCAGGGTGCGCTGTCGCCGTTGCCGGTGCGGGTGTGGGATGTGCGGCAGGCACGTGCGGCGCTGCGGCACATCAGCCAGGCCCGCCACGTCGGCAAGGTCGTCCTCCAGGTTCCCGCGCCGGTGGACCCGGACGGGACGGTCCTCGTCACCGGAGCGTCGGGCACCCTCGCCGGGGTCGTTGCCCGGCACCTCGTCACCACCGGTCAGGCCCGCCGACTGCTGCTGGCCTCGCGTCGCCTGCCCGCCGAAGGCAGCGACTACGCCGCGCTGGTCGCGGAGCTGACCGAGGCCGGCGCCACGGTCGACGCCGTCGCCGTGGACGTCAGCGACCCGCAGCAGGTGACGGACCTCGTCGCCGGGGCGCACTCGCTGACCGCCGTCGTGCACACCGCCGGGGTCATCGCCGACGCGACGATCACCTCGCTGGACACCGACGCCCTCACCGCCGTCATGGCGCCGAAGGTCGACGGCGCGTGGGCGCTGCACCGCGCCACCGCCCACCTGGACCTCGCCGCGTTCGTGGTGTTCTCGTCGATCGCCGCCACCCTGGGCTCGCCCGGGCAGGCCAACTACGCCGCCGCGAACGCGTTCCTCGACGCCCTCGCCCAGCACCGCCGCCAGCAGGGACTGCCGGCGGCCAGCCTCGCCTGGGGACTGTGGGCCACCACCAGCAGCATGACGGCCCACCTCGAGGCGACCGAGCACCGGCGGGCCATCCGCGCCGGCAGCGCCCCGCTCACCGACACCGAGGGGCTCGCCCTCCTCGACGCCGCGCAGCGGCACGGCGGCGCGCACGTCGTACTCATGAAGGTGCCGGCGGCCACCGAGGCGCCGGACGCCGGGCGGGTCCCCGCGCTGCTGCGCGACCTCGTCCGGCCGCCCCGCGCACGGCGGCGGGCGGCCACCCGGGCCACCGCCGACCTGTCCGTCGGCGAGCGGCTCGCGGCGCTCAGCCCCGTGGAGCGGCGCGGCCAGCTCCTCGAGCTCGTCGCCGGCAACGTGGCGGCGGTCCTCGGCCACCGCTCGGCCGACCACCTCGACCCGCAGCGGCCGTTCAAGGAACTCGGCTTCGACTCCCTGACCTCCGTCGAGCTGCGCAACCGGCTCGCCACCGCGACCGGGCTGCGACTGCCCGCCACGGTCGCCTTCGACTACCCCACCCCGGTCGTGCTCGCCGACTTCCTCGACCGGGAGATCGTCGGCCGGGCCGCCCCGGCGACCGCCCAGGCCGCCGCCGCGGCCGGCACCGACGAACCCATCGCGATCGTCGGCATGGCCTGCCGCTTCCCCGGCGACGTGCAGACCCCCGAGCAACTCTGGGACCTGGTGACCGCCGGCGCGGACGTCATCGCGCCCTTCCCCACCGACCGCGGCTGGGACCTCGCCGACCTGCGCACCGACGCCCAGGACGGCACCGCCACCCCGCAGCGCGGCGGCTTCCTGTACGACGCCGCCGACTTCGACGCCGCGTTCTTCGGCATCTCGCCCCGCGAGGCCCTCGCGATGGACCCGCAGCAGCGGCTGCTGCTGGAGACCTCGTGGGAGGCGTTCGAGCGGGCCGGCATCGACCCGCTGGCCGCCCGCGGCAGCAGCACCGGCGTGTACGTCGGCCTGATCTACCACGACTACGCCTCCAAGGCCCTCGGCACGTCCGACGAGCTGGACGGGTACGTCGGCAACGGCAGCGCCGGCAGCGTCGCGTCCGGCCGGATCTCCTACCTGTTCGGGCTCGAAGGACCGGCCGTCACCGTCGACACGGCGTGCTCCTCGTCGCTGGTCGCCCTGCACCTCGCCGCGCAGGCGCTGCGACAGGACGAGTGCCGCCTCGCCCTCGCCGGCGGCGTCAGCGTCATGTCCACCCCCGGAATGCTCGCCGAGTTCTCCCGGCAGCGCGGCCTGTCGCCCGACGGGCGGTGCAAGGCGTTCGGCGCCGGCGCCGACGGCACCGGCTTCGCCGAGGGCGTCGGCATGCTGCTCCTCGAGCGGCTCTCCGACGCCCAGCGCAACGGGCGGCGCATCCTCGCCGTCATCCGGGGCAGCGCCGTCAACCAGGACGGCGCCAGCAGCGGCCTCACCGCCCCGAACGGCCCCTCCCAGCAGCGGGTCATCCGCCAGGCCCTCGCCAACGCCCGCCTCGCCCCCGCCGACGTCGACGCCGTCGAGGCGCACGGCACCGGCACCGCCCTCGGCGACCCGATCGAGGCGCAGGCGCTGCTCGCCACGTACGGGCAGGAGCGGCCCGCCGACCAGCCGCTGTGGCTGGGCTCGATCAAGTCGAACATCGGGCACGCGCAGGCCGCCGCCGGTGTCGCCGGTGTCATCAAGATGGTGCTCGCGATGCGGCACGGCGTCCTGCCCCGCACCCTGCACGTCGACGAGCCGTCCCCGCACATCGACTGGTCGGCCGGCTCCGTCGCCCTGCTCGCGCAGGACCGGCCCTGGCCCGAGACGGACCGGCCGCGCCGGGCGGCCGTGTCGTCGTTCGGCATCAGCGGCACCAACGTCCACACCATCCTGGAGCAGGCGCCCGACGCCGCGCCCGCGCCGACCGTGACCGTGCCGCCGGCCGTCACCTCCGGCGACCTGACCACCCCCTGCGTGCTCTCCGCCCGCACCGCGGACGCCCTGCGCGAGCAGGCCACCCGGCTGAGCGCGTGGCTGGCCGAGAACCCCGCGGTGCCGCTGCCGGACCTCGGCCACGCGCTGGCCACCGGGCGGTCCGCGTTCGAGCACCGCGCGGTGCTGCTGCCCCGCGACCGGCAGAGCCTGCACGCCGGCCTCGACGCCGTCGCCGGCGACGAGCCGTCGTCCATCGTCGTCCGGGGCACGGCCCGCCCTGGCCGGCTCGCCGTCCTCTTCTCCGGTCAGGGCGCGCAGCGCGCCGGGATGGGCCGGGAGTTGTACGGGGCGTTCCCGGTGTTCGCGTCGGCGTTGGACGAGGTGTGTGGGCACCTGGAACCGCTGCTGCCGCAGCCGCTTCGTGAGGTGTTGTTCGCTCCGGAGGGCTCGCCGGAGGCGGGGCTGCTGGACCAGACCGTGTTCACCCAGGCCGGGTTGTTCGCGGTCGAGGTGGCGTTGTTCCGCCTGGTGGAGTCGTTCGGGGTGGTGCCGGACTTCGTGGGTGGGCATTCGGTCGGTGAGATCACGGCCGCGTACGTGGCCGGGGTGCTGTCTCTGGTCGATGCGTGTGCGCTGGTGGCCGCCAGGGGTCGGTTGATGCAGGCGTTGCCGGCCGGTGGTGGGATGCTGGCGGTGAACGCGGCCGAGGCCGAGGTGCTGGCCACGCTGGACGGGTTGGCCGACCGGGTGGGGATCGCCGCCGTGAACGGCCCGACCTCCGTCGTGGTGTCCGGCGACCTGACGGCCCTGGACGGGGTGGAGGCCGTCTGGCGGGACCGGGGCGTGCGGACGCGCCGGCTGACCGTCAGCCACGCGTTCCACAGTCCGCTGATGGAGCCGATGCTGGCCGAGTTCCGGGCCGTCCTGGATGGTCTCGCCTTCCGGCCGCCGCTGCTGCCGGTCGTGTCGAACCTGACCGGGGCGCTGGCTGACGGCGACGAGATCCGCACGGTCGACTACTGGGTGCGGCACGTCCGGGAGGCCGTCCGCTACGCCGACGGGATCCACGCCCTGCGGGACGCCGGCGTGGACACGTACCTGGAGATCGGCCCAGCCGCCGTGCTGACGCCGATGAACGCCGACGTGCTCCCCGACGGCGCCACCGCCGTCGCCACCCTGCGGGCCGGCGTGCCGGAGGTGACGGCGCTGCTGACCGCCGTCGCGACCCGGTACGCGACCGGCCGGGACGTGGACTGGGCGGCCGTGCTGACGCCGCTCGCCGGCCCCCGGCCGGCCGTGCGCGACCTGCCGGAGCTGCCCACGTACGCGTTCCAGCCACAGCGGTACTGGCCGACCCTGGCCACGCCGCTCGGCGGGGCCGCGGACCAGGCCGACACCGAGTTCTGGCGGGCGGTCACCGACGGCGACCTGGACCGGCTGGGTATCGACGCCAGCCAGCCGCTGAAGGAACTGCTCCCGGAGCTGGAGTCGTGGCGGCGCCAGCAGCGGCAGGACGGCACGCTCACCGGGTGGCGGTACCGGGTCACCTGGCGGCAGCAGCGGTTGACCGGCGGCGAGCCGGGCCGCTGGCTGCTGGTCGCGCCGCCGCGGGAAACCACGGAAACGGTCGCCGACGCGCTGCGGGCGGGGGGAGCCGCCGTGCACGTCCTCACGGTGGACCCGGCGACGGCTCACCGGGACGGTCTCGCCGCCGACCTCGACCGGGCCTGCGCGGAGCACCAGCCGACAGCGCTGCTGTCGCTGCTCGCCCTCGACGAGGCGCCGCACCCCGAGCAGGACGCGCTGCCGTCCGGTCTCGCGGCGAACCTGCTGCTCCTCCAGGCGCACACCGACCGGGAGGCCGGGGCGCCACTGTGGCTGGCCACCACCGGAGCGGTCGCCAGCGACGACGAGCCGGCGACGCGGCCGTGGCAGGCCACCACCTGGGGCCTCGGCCTGGCCGCGGCGCTGGAACACCCTCGGCACGTCGGGGGCATCGTCGACCTGCCCGGCGCCGTGACCGGGGAGCACTCCGCCGCGCTGGTCGCCGCGCTGACCAACGTGGAGGGGGAGGACCAGCTCGTGGTCCGCGCGTCCGGCGTGCACGTGCGGCGCCTGGTGCGGGCCACCGGCCCGGCCGGGGGTACGGGCTGGTCCCCGCAGGGCACCGTCCTGATGACCGGCGGGGCGGGGGCGGTCAGCCGGCACACCACCGCCTGGCTGGACCGGCACGGCGCCGCCGTGGTGCCG
>NZ_JBFAVI010000279.1:1702-3267 GCF_040679695.1 Micromonospora sp. NPDC052213 | reverse complement strand
GGAGCTTCGTGGGCTGCCAGGCATGGCCTGGTCTCGCATACCGGTCGCTGTGGTGATGCTGGTGTGGGGCTGTGGGTTGTGGGTTGGTCGTTTGTTGAGAATTGCACAGTGGACGCGAGCATCTTTGTGGTCAAGTTGTCAAGGGCGAACGGTGGATGCCTTGGCACCAGGAGCCGATGAAGGACGTGGGAGGCCGCGATAGGCCTGGGGGAGCTGTCAACCGAGCTGTGATCCCAGGGTGTCCGAATGGGGGAACCCGGCATCAGTCATGTGGTGTCACCTGCACCTGAACACATAGGGTGTATGGAGGGAACGCGGGGAAGTGAAACATCTCAGTACCCGTAGGAAGAGAAAACAAATTAGTGATTCCGTGAGTAGTGGCGAGCGAAAGCGGATTGAGGCTAAACCGGCTGCGTGTGATACCTGTCAGGGGTTGCGTGGTCGGGGTTGTGGGACCCTGCTACACGAGCTGACACTCGTGTGAGGAGTTATAAAGCCAGTTGCTAGCCGAACAGTCTGGAAAGGCTGACCGTAGGCGGTGATAGTCCGGTAGGTGAAAGTGGCTGGTCTCCTGTGGGTGTTCCCGAGTAGCGGCGGACCCCTGAAATCTGCCGTGAATCTGCCAGGACCACCTGGTAAGCCTAAATACTTCCTGGTGACCGATAGCGGACGAGTACCGTGAGGGAATGGTGAAAAGTACCCCGGGAGGGGAGTGAAATAGTACCTGAAACCGTTCGCCTACAATCCGTCGGAGCCTTGCGGGGTGACGGCGTGCCTTTTGAAGAATGAGCCTGCGAGTTAGTGGCATGTGGCGAGGTTAACCCGTGTGGGGGAGCCGTAGCGAAAGCGAGTCTGAATAGGGCGATTCAGTCGCGTGTCCTAGACCCGAAGCGGAGTGATCTAGCCATGGGCAGGCTGAAGCGCGGGTAAGACCGCGTGGAGGGCCGAACCCACCAACGTTGAAAAGTTGGGGGATGACCTGTGGTTAGGGGTGAAAGGCCAATCAAACTCCGTGATAGCTGGTTCTCCCCGAAATGCATTTAGGTGCAGCGTCGCGTGTTTCTTGCCGGAGGTAGAGCACTGGATGGTCTAGGGGGCCCACAAGCTTACCGAAATCAGCCAAACTCCGAATGCCGGTAAGTGAGAGCGCGGCAGTGAGACTGCGGGGGATAAGCTTCGTAGTCGAGAGGGAAACAGCCCAGATCACCAGCTAAGGCCCCTAAGCGTGTGCTAAGTGGAAAAGGATGTGGGGTCGCATAGACAACCAGGAGGTTGGCTTAGAAGCAGCCACCCTTTAAAGAGTGCGTAATAGCTCACTGGTCAAGTGGTTCCGCGCCGACAATGTAGCGGGGCTCAAGCACACCGCCGAAGCTGTGGCATTCACATTTTTACCTTGCTTGGACGTGATTCCTTGTGCAGGTGTGTGGATGGGTAGGGGAGCGTCGTGCCGCGAGTGAAGCATCCGAGTGATCGAGGTGTGGACGCGGCACGAGTGAGAATGCAGGCATGAGTAGCGAAAGAAGGGTGAGAAACCCTTCCGCCGGATGACCAAGGGTTCCAGGGGC
>NZ_JBFAVI010000279.1:0-1607 GCF_040679695.1 Micromonospora sp. NPDC052213 | reverse complement strand
CATCCAAACCATCCAAGACCTTCGGGTTGAGGGTGGGGAGCGTGGGAACCTGGCGGGTAGTAGTCAAGCGATGGGGTGACGCAGGAAGGTAGCTGAGCCCGGCCGGTGGTTGTGCCGGGGTAAGCGTGTAGGCCGGTGTGTAGGCAAATCCGCACGCCATGGAGGCTGAGACGTGATGCCGAGCCGATTCAGGTGAAGTCAGTGATCCTATGCTGCCGAGAAAAGCCTCTAGCGAGTTCTTAGCGGCCCGTACCCCAAACCGACACAGGTGGTCAGGTAGAGAATACCGAGGCGATCGGGCGAACTGTGGTTAAGGAACTCGGCAAATTGCCCCCGTAACTTAGGGAGAAGGGGGGCCGGAGACGTGAAGCCCCGCGCGGGTGGAGCGTTGTATGGCCGCAGAGAGCAGGGGGAAGCGACTGTTTACTAAAAACACAGGTCCATGCGAAGAAGTAATTCGATGTATATGGACTGACGCCTGCCCGGTGCTGGAACGTTAAGGGGACCTGTTAGCTCTTCGGGGCGAAGCGGAGAACTTAAGCGCCAGTAAACGGCGGTGGTAACTATAACCATCCTAAGGTAGCGAAATTCCTTGTCGGGTAAGTTCCGACCTGCACGAATGGCGTAACGACTTCCCCACTGTCTCAACCACAGGCCCGGCGAAATTGCATTACGAGTAAAGATGCTCGTTACGCGCGGCAGGACGGAAAGACCCCGGGACCTTTACTATAGCTTGACATTGGTATCCGAATTAGCTTGTGTAGGATAGGTGGGAGCCGGTGAAGCTCATACGCCAGTATGGGTGGAGGCAATCTTGAAATACCACTCTGGTTGATTTGGGTATCTAACTTCGGACCGTTATCCGGTTCAGGGACAGTGTCTGGTGGGTAGTTTAACTGGGGCGGTTGCCTCCTAAAGGGTAACGGAGGCGCCCAAAGGTTCCCTCAGCCTGGTTGGCAATCAGGTGTTGAGTGCAAGTACACAAGGGAGCTTGACTGTGAGACTGACAGGTCGAGCAGGGACGAAAGTCGGGACTAGTGATCCGGCACTTGCGAGTGGAAGCGGTGTCGCTCAACGGATAAAAGGTACCCCGGGGATAACAGGCTGATCTTCCCCAAGAGTCCATATCGACGGGATGGTTTGGCACCTCGATGTCGGCTCGTCGCATCCTGGGGCTGTAGCAGGTCCCAAGGGTTGGGCTGTTCGCCCATTAAAGCGGTACGCGAGCTGGGTTTAGAACGTCGTGAGACAGTTCGGTCCCTATCCGCCGTGCGCGTAGGATACTTGAGAAGGGCTGTCCCTAGTACGAGAGGACCGGGACGGACGAACCTCTGGTGTGCCAGTTGTCCCGCCAGGGGCACGGCTGGTTAGCTACGTTCGGAAGGGATAACCGCTGAAAGCATCTAAGCGGGAAGCTCGCTTCAAGATGAGGTATCCCACCACTCTTTGAGTGGGTAAGGCCCCCAGCTAGACGACTGGGTTGATAGGCCGGAAATGTAAGCCCGGTAACGGGTTCAGTTGACCGGTACTAATAGGCCGAGGACTTGACTACTAAGCTGCTACGCGTCCACTGTGCAACTCTCGATGAACGAACAACAGACCCGGTT
>NZ_JBFAVI010000278.1:2406-5155 GCF_040679695.1 Micromonospora sp. NPDC052213 | reverse complement strand
GCCGCCGCCGACGCGCCCGGGGTGGCGTACCTGCCGGAGGTCTCCGCCGCGTCTGCCGGCGCGCTGGCCGGCCGGATCGCCGCCGTGGCGGGGCCGGGGGACCGGGTGCTGGTCTCCGTGCACTGGGGCTCCAACTGGGGGTACGACGTGCCGCCCGAGCACGTCGACTTCGCCCACCGGCTGGTCGACGCGGGGGTGGACGTGGTGCACGGCCACTCGTCGCACCACCCGCGACCGGTCGAGGTGTACCGCGACCGGCTGGTCCTCTACGGCTGTGGCGACCTGGTCGACGACTACGAGGGGATCGGCGGGCAGGAGGCGTACCGGCCGGAGCTGCGGCTGCTCTGGCTGCCCACCCTCGACGCGGCGACCGGGGCGCTGCGTCGGCTGCGGGCGGCCCCGGTGCGGATGCGCCGGATTCGGCTGGAGCGGGCCGCGCCCGGGGACGCCCGCTGGCTCGCGGACCTGCTGGGCGGCTTCGACCCGCCGTTCGCCTCCGGGTTCGACGTGGACCCCGACGGGCTGCTGGCCCTCCACCCGCGCTGACGGCCCGCCCGACGGGACCCGCGCCGACCGCCCGGCCCGGCCGTTACCCCGCGCCGACCGTGGCGTGCGCCACCCGGAGGACGGGCGATCGATCGCGTCGACGTCAGGGACGCATCATAGATACATGACGCATCCCTCCCCGTCCCGTCGGGTCGCCGCGCCGTCGGCCGCCGAACGCGCCTACCGCCACCTCAAGCGGGCGATCCTGGAGCAGATCCACCCGGGCGGTTCGCTGGTCAGCGAGGGGGAGATCGCCGAGGCCGCCGGGGTGTCCCGCACGCCGGTCCGGGAGGCGCTGCTGCGCCTGGAGGCCGAGGGGCTGGTCAAGCTCTATCCCAAGCGGGGCGCGCTGATCCGCCCGGTCTCGGCCCGGGAGATCACCGACGTGATCGAGGCGCGGCGACTGGTCGAGCTGCACGCCGCCGAGCGGATCTGGCCCCGCCGGGCGGCACTGCGGGAGGGGCTCGCCGCCCGGCTGGCCGAGATGCGCGCCGCGCACGCCGCCGGCGACGTGACCGCGCTGATGGAGGCCGACCGCGCCTTCCACGCCATCGTGGTCGACGCGGCCGGCAACGAGATCCTCGCCGAGCTGTACCAGCGGCTGCGCGACCGGCAGCTGCGGATGGGGGAGGCCAGCTTCCGGCTCTCGCCCGGCTGGGCCGAGACGGCACTGACCGAGCACGCCGCCCAGCTCGCCGCGCTCGACTCCGACGACCCCGGGCCCTGGCTCGCCGCCGTCGCCGCGCACATCGACAAGGCCGCGGACGTGCTGCGGACGCTGCCGTGACCGTCCTGACCACCCCGGCGCCCGCACCGGTCGCGCCGCGCCGTACCGCCGCGCTGGTCTGGGGCGTGGCGGTGAGCGCGTACGTGGCCGCGGTGTTCCACCGCAGCTCGCTGGGCGTCACCGGGGTCGACGCGGCGCACCGCTTCGAGATCAACTCCTCGGTGCTGGCCACCTTCTCCGTCGCCCAGCTCGCCGTGTACGCGCTGATGCAGGTGCCGGTCGGCGTGCTGCTCGACCGGTTCGGCTCCCGGCGGCTGCTCATCGCCGGCGGCGCGCTGATGGTCGCCGGGCAGGTCTGCTTCGCCCTCGCCACCGACGTGCGCCTCGCCGTGGCCGCCCGCGTCCTGGTCGGGCTCGGCGACGCGATGACCTTCATCAGCGTGCTGCGGATCGTGGCGTTCTGGTTCCCGGGGCGACGCAACCCGATGATGACCCAGCTCACCGGGACGCTCGGGCAGCTCGGGGCGATCCTCGGCGCCGTACCGCTGGTGGCGCTGCTGCACCGGGCCGGCTGGACTCCCGCCTTCCTCGCCGTCGCGGCGGTGGGGGCGACGGTGCTCCTGATGATCGTGGTTGCCGTCCGGGACACCCCGCACGGGGAGACCGCCCCGGGCCCGGCACCCGACCTCGCCGCCGTGCGCCGGAAGCTGCGGGCCGCCTGGGCGGAGCCGGGCACCCGGCTGGGCCTCTGGACGCACTTCGTCACCCAGTTCTCCGGCTCCGTGTTCGCCCTGCTCTGGGGATACCCGTTCCTGGTGCAGGGGCAGGGACTCAGCCCGACGGCCGCCGCGTCGCTGCTCACCCTGATGACTGTCGCCATGTTCCTGACCGGGCCGGTGATCGCGCACCTGTGCGCCCGGCACCCGTTCCACCGGTCGGTGCTGGTCTTCGTGATCACCGGCGCCACCGCCGCGGTCTGGGCCGTCGTGCTGGCCTGGCCGGGACGCGCGCCGGGCTGGCTGCTGGTCACGCTGGTGCTGGTGCTGGCCGTCAACGGCCCCGGCTCCATGATCGGCTTCGACTACGCGCGCACCGCCAACCCGGTCAACCGGATCGGCAGCGCCAGCGGCGTGGTCAACGTCGGGGGCTTCCTCGCCTCCATCGTGCTGGTGCTGGCCGTCGGCGTGGTGCTCGACCTGGCCACGCCGGCCGGTCGGGCCGCCCCGGACCTGGCCGCCTTCCGCTGGGCCTTCGCCGTGCAGTACGCCCTCTGGGCGCTCGGCGCGGTGCAGGTCCTGCGCTACCGCAACGCCACCCGGCGCGAGGCCGCCGCGCGGGCGCGTACCCCGGCCACGCCCTGAGCCCGGCGCGGCCCGGCCCCGCGCCGGGGCCGGGCCGGCTGAACGGGGGCGGGGGCGGCGGGGGGGGGGGCGGGGGGGGAGGGCCCGGGGGCGGGCGGCGCCGCCCAGCCGCGAC
>NZ_JBFAVI010000278.1:0-2396 GCF_040679695.1 Micromonospora sp. NPDC052213 | reverse complement strand
CCGGCGGCGGAGCCGGCGGCGGAGGGTCAGGTCGTCGAGCACCAGGGTCAGGCCGGCCCCGAGCAGCCAGACGTCCTTGGCCAGGCCGATGCCCTGCTGGGTGGGCCTCAGGCTGCCGGGCTCGCGCATCCCCGGCGTCTTGAGGTAGAGCTGCACCAGACCCGCGCCGAACGCGGCCAGCCCCAGTCCCGCGAGCGCCGACGGGACGAACGGCGCGAGCAGCACCGCGCCCAGGGCGACCTCGGCCCGGGAGAGCAGCCGGGCGAACCGGTTCGGATCGAGCTGCCCGAGCTGCGGGATGGCGCCGACGGCCATCCCGTGCATGCCCTGCGCCGCCTCCCCCTCCAGGCTCCGCTTGCCGAGGCCGGAGTTGAGGATGAACGCGCCGGTGCTGACCCGCAGCGGCAGATGACTGACCTTCATGGCGCACTCCCGTCCCACCGTCGAACCGTGCCCCCGCCTACCCCGCCCACGAGGCGATAACCGCCCGACCTGGCGTTGGGACGACGGATGACCAGCGGTAGCGTCGCCGAGGGGACGTCACCCCACGGTGCCGTCGCAGCGCACCCTGGATGACGGCGGCGCGGCGCGCCGGCGTGGAGCAGGAGGAAATCGTGAGCCAACAGGTCAGGGGAGTCATCTCCCGCAGCAAGGGCGCGCCGGTCGAGGTGACGACGATCGTGGTGCCTGACCCGGGGCCCGGCGAGGCGGTCGTGCGGATCCTGTCCTGCGGGGTCTGCCACACCGACCTGCACTACCGCGAGGGCGGCATCAACGACGACTACCCGTTCCTGCTCGGGCACGAGGCCGCCGGCATCGTCGAGGAGGTCGGGGCCGGCGTCGACGGCGTCGCGCCCGGCGACTTCGTGGTGCTCAACTGGCGGGCCGTCTGCGGGGTGTGCCGCGCCTGCCGCCGGGGCCGACCGTGGTACTGCTTCGCCACCCACAACGCGTCCCAGAAGATGACCCTGACCGACGGCACCGAACTCGCCCCGGCGCTCGGCATCGGCGCCTTCGCCGAGAAGACGCTGGTCCACGCCGGCCAGTGCACGAAGGTGGACCCGGCCGCCCGGCCCGCCGCCGTCGGGCTGCTCGGTTGCGGCGTGATGGCCGGGCTCGGCGCCGCCATGAACACCGGCGGCGTCACCCGGGGCGACTCGGTGGCCGTGATCGGCTGCGGCGGCGTCGGGGACGCGGCGGTCGCCGGCGCGGCGCTGGCCGGCGCGACGACGATCATCGCGGTGGACACCGACCCCCGCAAGCTCGACTGGGCCCGCAAGTTCGGCGCCACGCACACCGTCAACGCCCGCGAGGACGACGCGGTCGAGGCGATCCGCGCCGCGACCGGCGGCTTCGGCGCCGACGTGGTGATCGACGCGGTGGGCCGCCCGGAGACCTGGAAGCAGGCCTTCTACGCCCGCGACCTGGCCGGCACGGTGGTGCTGGTGGGCGTGCCGACGCCGGAGATGACGGTCGACGTGCCGCTGCTGGACGTGTTCGGCCGCGGCGGCTCGCTGAAGTCGAGCTGGTACGGCGACTGCCTGCCCAGCCGGGACTTCCCGATGCTCACCGAGCTCTACCTGCAGGGCCGCCTCGACCTGGACGCGTTCGTCACCGAGGAGATCGCGCTGGACGGGGTCGAGGAGGCGTTCGCCCGGATGCACCGCGGCGACGTGCTCCGCTCGGTGGTGGTCCTCTGATGGCGGCCCGCATCGACCACGCCGTCACCTCCGGCACCTTCTCCCTCGACGGCCAGACCTTCGACGTGGACAACAACGTCTGGATCGTCGGCGACGACACCGAGTGCGTCGTCGTCGACGCCCCGCACGACGTCGACGCGATCCTGGCCGCCGTCGGCGACCGGCGGGTGCGCGCCGTCCTCGCCACCCACGCCCACGACGACCACGTCCGGGTGGCCCCGGCGCTGGCCCGGGCCACCGGCGCGCCGGTGCTGCTGCACCCCGCCGACCGGGTGCTGTGGGACATGGTGCACCCGGACGAGGCGCCGGGTGGGGAGCTGCGTGACGGGCAGACCGTCGAGGTGGCCGGCGTCGCGCTGACCGTCCTGCACACTCCCGGCCACAGCCCCGGCGCGTGCAGCTTCCACGCCCCGGCGCTCGGCGTGGTGTTCACCGGCGACACGCTCTTCGCCGGCGGGCCCGGCGCCACGGGGCGCTCGTACAGCGACTTCGGCACGATCGTCGCCTCGATCCGGGACCGGCTGCTCACCCTGCCGCCCGAGACGGTGGTGCACACCGGGCACGGCGACAGCGCCACCGTCGGCGCGGAGGCCCCGCACCTGGACGAGTGGCTGGCCCGCGGGCACTGACCGCGCGTCCCGGCGGGCCGGCCACGGTCAGCCCGTCGCCCGGACCGGACCCGCCGGCCCGGTCCGG
>NZ_JBFAVI010000277.1:0-5190 GCF_040679695.1 Micromonospora sp. NPDC052213 | reverse complement strand
CCCGTCGACACGGGCCGGCGGCGCCCCGGGAACACCTCCCGGGCGCCGCCGGCCCCGTGTGCTCAGCCCTGGTCGCTCTCCAGGCTGCCGATCGTGAGGCCCGCGGCGTCGGCCGCCGCCTCGCGGTCGGCGCGCGTCCGCTCCTCCCGGGTGAGCAGGGTGGCGTACTCCGTGACGTCCGCCGGGTCGGGCACCTCGGGCAGGCGGCGCAGGAAGGCCTCCACGTCGCGGGCGGCGGACGTGTGCGCGGCGGCCGCCTGCCGGAGGATCTCCCGGTCGTCGGCGGCGGGGTAGAGATCGGTCATGCCCGCCAGATACCCGACATCACGCCGTTCGCACCCGGTCCGTCCCGGCGGCCGTCAGCCCCCGCGCCCCGAAGCCCGGGTTGCGCAGCAGCCAGGACAGGTATTCCGGATGCGCCGCCAGCGAGTCGGTGTACGCGGCCAGCGCGGTCTCCAGCACCACCTCGGCGTCCCCGGCGGCGGGGGAGTCGGGGTGCCAGCCGAGCATCAGCCGCCAGCGCAGCGGGGTCCCGGCCAGCATCCGGGTGACGAGCCCGGCGACCGGGCGGAAGGTGGCCTGGCACAGCGCCACCGCCTCGCCGGAGTCGACCATGTCGATGCACACGCGCACGTCGGCCTCGTACAACTTCCGCGGAGTGAAGCCGGCGCGGGCGCAGGCGGCGGCGAAACAGTCGCCGAAGCAGCCGTCGCCGGGCGCGGCGACCCACTGCTCGCGGCGCAGGTCGGCCAGGGGCACCTCGGCCCGGCCGGCCAGCGGGTGCTGCTCGGGCAGCATGACGAGCACCGGGTCGACGGCAACCTCCCGCCAGCTCAACCCGTACTCGGCCGGCGGCGCGGCATCGCCGCACACCCCGATCAGCGCGAAGTCCAGCCGGCCGCCCGCGACCAGGTGGGTCAGCTCCTCCGCCGACCAGGAGGCGTGGGTGGTGATCTGGGCCGGCGGGGGATCGGCGGCGAGCCGGTGCACGAGCCGACCGAGGATCGGGCTGTTCACCCCGCCGAACCGGTAGCGCCGGGGGGCGTCCCCGGCACCGGCCAGCCGGGCCGCCTCGTCCTGCAGGCCCTTCATGGCCGGCAGCAGCACCCGGGCCCGGGCGAGGACCAGCTCGCCGAGGACGGTGGGCCGGGCGCCGCGGCGGTCCCGTTCGAACAGCGGCCCGCCCAGCGTCCGCTCGATGCGCTGGAGCTGGGCGGTGAGCGCCGGCTGGGCCAGGCCGAGCGCCGAGGCCGCCTTGGTCACGCTCCCCGTCTCCGCGATCGCGCAGACCACCCTCAGGTGACGCAGCTCCAGATTCATAGAGTGACGGTATGACCCCGCAGCGGCTGGCGGAAGGCCCTGGACGGATCAACACTCTCCGATGTTTGCCGGACCGGTGGCCGGGGCGCCCGGCGGGGAAGCCGGCGGCTCAGCTCGACGGCGGCTCGGCCAGGTCGGCGAGATAGGTGGGGCGGCCGGTGACGGCGTCGCGCACCTTGTCGACCACGCCCACCGCCGGCTCGACGACCCGGTTCCAGGGCGGGGTCGCCGGCGTGCCCGGGTGCGGTCGGGTCGGGGCCGCCTCCTCGGCGATCTCCAGCCGGTTGCCCAGGCGGATCAGCTCCTCGGGGCTGGCCACCTCGCGCAGCGCCGCGACCAGGGCACCGACCTCCTCGACGTGGCGGCGGACCCGCGCGCCGACCTCGGCCAGCCCGTCGTCGGCGAGCCCACCCAGGGCGGTCAGCAGGGCCGCGTCGTCGGCGAGCGCCCGGTCCACCCGGTCGGCGGCGTCGGGCAGCGCGGCCCGGACCGTGGGCAGCAGGTACTGCTCCTCAGCGGACAGGTGCCGGGACAGCGCCGCCGTCAGCACCTCCAGCCCCCGTTCCGGGGCGGGCTCGGGGTCGGCGTCGGTGAGCCGGCGCAGCAGCTCCCGCAGTTGCCGGTGCTCGGCGTCGACGATGTCGGCGATGCTGCGCCCGCCCGGCCGGAAGGTCTCGTCCTCTCCGGTGGGCGGCAGCGGCGGCAGGGGAACGGTCATGGTGCCCTCCTCGGGCGGCGGGCGGAGCACGTGGTGGGGTGCGGTCGCGACCGGCGGTACCCGACCGCGCCGGCGGCGAAACCGGGCGGCGGTCCGCGCCCGCCCCGGCGTCCCCGCCCCGCCGCGCCACAGGGGCGGGACGGGGCGACCGGAGCGGACCGGTCGGCTGGTATGAAGAACCGATGACGAGCGACCCCGCCTCCGCCCTTCCCGACCCCACCGACGAGGTCGTCGGCCTGTGCCGCGACCTCCTGCGGATCGACACCACCAACACCGGGGACAACGACACCAGCGTCGGCGAACGCGTCGCCGCCGAGTACGTGGCGGAGAAGCTGGCCGAGGTCGGCGTCGAATCCGTCATCCACGAGTCGGCGCCGGGCCGCGCCAACCTGGTCGCCCGCATCCCGGGCACCAACCGGAGCCGCGGCGCCCTGCTCGTGCACGGCCACCTCGACGTGGTCCCCGCCGACGCCGACGAGTGGTCGGTGCACCCGTTCTCCGGGGAGCTGCGCGACGGCTACCTGTGGGGCCGGGGCGCGATCGACATGAAGGACTTCGACGCGATGGTGCTGGCCGTGGTGCGGCACTGGCAGCGCACCGGGGTGCGCCCGCCGCGCGACATCGTGCTCGCGTACACCGCCGACGAGGAGGCCGGCAGCGACTACGGCGCACACTTCATCGTCCAGCGGCACCGCGATCTCCTCGACGGCTGCACCGAGGCCATCGGCGAGGTCGGCGGCTTCTCCTACTCCGTCAACGACGAGCAGCGGCTCTACCTGATCGAGACGGCCGAGAAGGGCATCGACTGGCTGCGCCTGCGCGCCAAGGGCCGGCCCGGGCACGGCTCGATGGTGCACGACGACAACGCCGTCACCGCGCTCGCCGAGGCGGTGGCCCGGGTCGGCCGGCACCGCTTCCCCGTGGTGGTGACCGACACCGTCCGGGCCTTCCTGGAGGAGGTCTCCGACCTGCTCGGGATCGAACTCGACCCGGAGGACCCGGAGGCCGCCATCGCCAAGCTGGGGCCGATCGCCAACATCATCGGCGCGACGATCCGCAACACCGCCAACCCGACCCGGCTCGCCGCCGGCTACAAGGACAACGTCATCCCCGGCCGGGCCACCGCCACCATCGACTGCCGCAGCCTCCCCGGGCAGTCGGAGTTGCTGGAGCGCCAGCTGCGCGAGTTGGTCGGCCCGGACATCGTCATCGAGTACATCCAGCGCCAGCCCGCGCTGGAGACGACGTTCGACGGCGACCTGGTCGACGCGATGTCGGCGGCGCTGCGCGCGGAGGACCCGGGGGCCCGGCCGGTGCCGTACATGCTCTCCGGCGGCACCGATGCCAAGGCGTTCTCCCAGCTCGGCATCCGATGCTTCGGCTTCGCGCCGCTGCGGCTGCCCGCCGACCTGAACTTCTCCGCGCTGTTCCACGGCATCGACGAGCGCGTTCCGGTGGACGGACTACAGTTCGGCGTGCGGGTTCTCGACCGGTTCCTCCGCACCTGCTAGCCCCCGTCCGGAACGCCAGTGTTCCGCCGGGGAACCTCCCCATCGTGAAGGGACTGACCCACATGACCGACCAGCACGGTGAGCTGGACGCCGCCCTCGAGCGCGTGATCGATGCGGCCCGCCACCACCTGGCCGCCGTCCGAGCCGCGCAGGGCCGCGTCGACGACGACGACGTCTGGCAGGCGTACGTCGCCCTGAACAACGCCTCCTTCGCGTACGACGAGCAACTCCTGGACGCCTTCGGCGAGGTCACCCCCTGGGACGTCGAGTCGATCGACCCGGACGAGGCCGACGAGCGCTTCGGCGGGGAGGGCGTGGAGCCCACCGACCCGCACCCGCGGGTCATCTCGGTGCGCCAGCGGCGCGACTACCGGGTGCCGAGCGTCTCGGCGCTGATCCGGGTGGCCGAGGCGGCCCGCCGGGAGGGCACCCCGGCCGACGACGAGCCGGCACCCGTCGAGGGGGTCGGTGAGGCGGTGCTGGAGCTGCTCCAGAGCGGCGACGGCTCACTCGGCGCGCTGGACGTGCCGGAGCTGGAGCCGCTGGACGGTGTGGTGATGGTCAGCGAGGTCGGCACCCCGGTCGACCTGGAGTCCTTCGACGACGACGACCCGGTCGGCCCGTTCCAGCCGGCGCCCGACGACCGGCTGGTGGGCCGGCTCGACGAGCACCCGTTCCTGGAGCTCGACGACGAGCACGACCACGCCCACTAGGGCGACGACGCCCCGGGGCCCCCGGCAGTTCGGCCGGGCCCCGGGGCGTCCGCGTACCGGCGGTGCCGCCGGTGATCAGTACGACAGGCCCGGCTGCGGCTGGTTGACCCGTCGGCGGCGCAGCACCACCTGGCGCGTGCCGTCGCGGAACAGCCGCACCCGGGCCAACTCCCACCCGGAGAACTCCGCCTGGATCGCCAACTGCGCCGCGGCGGTCAACCGGTCGACGTTCGGCGGCAGCCGCAGCGGCGCGTACTCGTAGTCCATGAGCCCTATGCTGCCCAGCCCGGCGGCCGTCCGCCACCCCCTCGCCGGTGACCCGCGCCGCCTGCCGACGCCCGGGTGTGACGTGACCCACCCCGGGCCGCGGCCCGTCGTCGCCCCCGTACCCGGCCGGTCCACCCGACACCGGCCGGTCCCGACACCGTCCCTAGTCGAGGGGCGCGCTGTCGACGGGCGGGTTCGCCGCCAGCAGGGCGGCCAGCGCCGGCGGTGCCAGGAGCAGCGTCCGCGGGGTGCCGGCGTCCACCGCCAGCCCCCACGCCGGGTCCGGCCAGTCGGCGAGCAGGTCCGCGCAGGGCACCGCGACGAACGGCACGCCCGACCCGGCGAACGCGGTCAGGGCGTCCGGCGTGGTGAAGACGGGCAGCAGCGACGCGCCGGACGCGTCGGCGACGACCGTCCAGGGCACGTCGCGGTCCGGGCCCGGCTCCGCCGCCAGCGGTACGCACACCGTCGCGGCGGCCAGGACGCCGAGGTACGCCGGCAGGTCCCGCCGCGCGACGGCGTCGCCGAGAAGGTCCTGCACCGTCCGGCCGCCCCCCGCCGGCCCGCCCCCGCCCCCGCCGGCGACGGCGGCGGCCGGCCCTGACCCGGTGCGGGCCGACCCGGCCCGGGCGTCGGCGGTGGGCGCGAGGCCGTCGGCGGG
>NZ_JBFAVI010000276.1:0-5345 GCF_040679695.1 Micromonospora sp. NPDC052213 | reverse complement strand
CCGCCCGCGCGGCGCGGCCGTGGCCCCTCGTCGCGGTGCGACCGTGGCCCCTCGTCGCGGTGCGACCGTGGCCCCTCGTCGCGGTGCGACCGTGGCCCCTCGTCGCGGTGCGACCGTGGCCCCTCGTCGCGGTGTGGCCTTGGCCGCTCGTCGCGGTGTGGCCTTGGCCGCTCGTCGCGGTGTGGCCTGGCCGCTCGTCGCGGCGGCCAGGGCCCGTCCGGTCGGCGCCCCTGGCGCGGCCCGGTCCCGGCCCATCGCCATGGTGCGTGCTGCGGGCGATGTGCTCCTTGCCGGCGAAGGTCGCGCGTGGCTCTTGCGGTGCCGTCAGCGGGGCCGACCGCTGCCGGAGAGCAGCGCGCGGGTGGTCTCCCAGCCCTCCACGGCCGGGTCGAGGAAGGCCAGGTCGGCCGGTCCGCGCAGGCGACGCCACGCCGGGGTGACCGCCAGGTCGCCGGGGCGCGGCGCCGCCGCGCGCACGGCCGCGGGCCGCGCGGTGTCCAGGTCCAGCGGCGGCAGCCACGCCGGCACGGGCAGCCGCGCGGAAACGCCGAGCAGCCCCGGTCCGTCGCCCTCGACCGGCGCGACCGCCACCGGTCGGGTGGTGAGCGGGCGGAGCAGCTTGCCGATCGTCAGGCCCGGCACGTCGGGGGCGTCCCCGGCGACGACCGCCGCCTGGTCGTACCCGGTGCCGGCGAGGGCGGCGAAGACGGCGTTCGGGGTCGGCTCGGGCACCTCGTGGACGGCCGTGTCCGGCCAGACCACCGCGTCGGCCAGCCAGCGATCCTCCGGCGTGACGGCGACCGCCGTCTCGACCTCGTTGAGCGTGGCGAACAGGTCGACCACGTCCTCGGCGAGCGCGGCCCGCCAGTCCACCGGGTCGATGCCGGGCGGCGACCACGTCACCGGTCCGAGCAACGCCACCACCACACGTCGGGCCACCCCGCGACCCTAGCCCGTCGCCCGCGGACGAGCGACGGCGCGGGATGCGGAGGCGCGGGAGCCGGCCGACGGGGCACCGACGGCGCGGGCAGAGCAGGTCGGCCCGGCGACGGCGCGGGCGGCGGGGGTCAGTCGGTCAGCGGGGCGCCGGCGACCGCGGCGACGCCCTCCAGATAGCCGCGCGCCCGCTCGGTCTTCGGGTAGCGCGCGACGAGCGCCCAGAACCGGGCGTTGTGGCTGGGCACGATGAGGTGCGCGAGCTCGTGCAGGAGCACGTAGTCGATCACCCAGTCCGGCATGTCCTGGACCCGGTGCGAGATGCGGATCGTGCCGTCGGCGGGGGTGCAGGACCCCCAGCGGCCGTTCTGGTTGGTCACCCAGCGGACGCTCGTCGGCACCGCCTGCGTGCCGTGCTCGGCCAGGTAGAGCCTGATCAGTCGGGTGGCCCGGGCGAGCAGCTCGGCGTCGGACCGGGCGAGGCGCCCCTCCCGGGCGGCCAGCCGGGCGAGCATCCGGTCGACCCACTCGCTCTCCTCGGCCCGGGAGAACTGGTCCGGAATGAGGACGACGACCCGCTCACCGTCGCGGTACGCGGACACCGTCCGTCGCCGGCGCTGGCTGCGCCGCACTTCGACGACCGGCTTGCGCGCCCCTGCCATCAGCAGACCGCGCAGCCTCGGATTCCTGCCACGAAGGAAAGCTAATGCGTACTGACCAGGGGTCCGCAAGAGTCAACACGACGACACGCGCCCGGAAAATGATGATTGGTCGGCAGAGTCCCGAAAAAACTTTGAACGGGTGGCCGGGAATGGCCCTCGTCACCCTTCGTGGCGACCGACGACGGGCGGGCGCCGACCCACCACAACCGTAGGTGATCACCCGTCGGCGCGCAGCTCGGGGCCCCGCACGGGGGCTTTCGACCGGGTTCGGTCGGCGTGTCCCCGCCAAACTGACTTATCAGACGTAATTCGCCATGCACACTCTCGACGTCGACTTGCTCACAGTGGCGAAGCACAGCTGACATGGAACCGCCCAGACCTGGGTAGGGTCCGCGCACCAGCGGTCACGACGGTGGCTGCGGGAGAACGACCCAGCGCCGGCGCCCGCGTGGCCCGCCGCCGGGCAACCCGCCGGGACGGCATCGGCCGGCGGACGAGACGAGGAGGGCACCGTGGCCGACCAGGCCCAGACCTACAACGGTTACTGCGTCAAGTGCAAGGAGAAGCGGGACTTCGAGGGACGCGTCGAGGTCTCGAAGACCGGGATGAACATGGCCAAGGGCAAGTGTCCGGTGTGCGGCACAACAGTGAACCGCATCCTGGGCAAGGCGAAGGTCTGACCCGTACGGGGTGCTTCGGAGGGGGTGGCCGCCGGCCACCCCCTCCGGCGTCCCCGCGCCTGGTCCGGGTCGCCGGCCACCACCCGAACGGCCCGGCCCGAGCTCTGCCCGACGCCGGTCGCGCGCCGCCACGCTCCCCCACCCGTCGCCACTGTCGGCTCGCCGACACGGTTACCGGCCGGTTGTGGATATCGCGGGATGTCCTGTGGACAGCGCTGGACAGGGACCCGCGCACCTGTGGACAACGATCGACGGACAGCACGGACGCGGTCACGATTCGTTGTCATGCGTCGAGCCCCGCTCCCCCGCCCCACGCTGCTGCCCGGCCTCACCCGCCTCTGGCGGGACCGGCACACCCTCCAGCTCGGCGTCGAGCCGGGCCGCGCCGTCCTGCTGGAGATCGCCGATCCCCGGGCGGCCCGGCTGCTCGACCTGCTCGACGGCACCCGCAGCGAGCGGCTGGTGCTGGAGCAGGCCGTCACCGCCGAGGTGGCGCCCGACGCGGCCCGCACCCTGCTCGACGCGCTGCGGGCCGCGGGCCTGGTCGTACCCGCGCACACGCTGCTGCCGAGGGACCTGGCCGGGCCGTCCCGGGCCCGGCTCGCCGCCGAGGCCGGGGCGCTGGCGCTGGTCGCCGCCCGGCTGCCCGGCACGCCCGCCCAGGTGCTACGCCGCCGGCTGGCCGCCCGGGTCGTGATCAGCGGGGCCGGCCGCCTCGGCGCCCCGATCGCCCTCGCCCTGGCCCAGGCCGGGGTGGGGAACGTGCACCCGGACCTGACCGGCCCGGTCCGCCCGGCGGACCTGGTCGGCACCGGGATCCCGGCCGCCGCGATCGGCCGGCCGCTGGCCCCGGCGGTACGCGACGCCGTCGAGCGCGCCGCCCCGGGCACGGGCACGGGTCCGCTCCGGCCCGGTCGGGCCGACCTGGTCGTCCTGCTCGGCGCGGACCGCCCGGCCGCCCTGCTCGCCGCGGCGCACGCCCGGCGCCGCCAGCCGCACCTGCTGGTCGCCCTCCGGGAGGGCGTGCCCGTGGTCGGCCCGCTCGTCCGCCCGCCCGCCGGCCCCTGCCTGAACTGCCTCGACCTGCACCGGACGGACCTCGACCCGGACTGGCCGGCGCTGGCCGCCCAGCTCGCCGGCGGCGCGGAACAGGCGTGCGCCACCGCGACGCTCCTCGCTGCCGGGGCGTACGCGGCGGCGGAGGCGCTCGCCCAGCTCGACGGGAGCGCCCCGGAGACGCTCGGCTGCGCGGTGGAGATCGCCGGGCCCGGACGGTTCCGCCGCCGGGTCTGGCCCCCGCACCCCTCCTGCGTCTGCGCGCGGGGACGCCGGTGACCGCCGCCCGTGGCCCGTCCCGACGGACGCCGGTGACCGCCGCCCGTGGCCCGTCCCGACGGACGCCGGTGACCCGCGCGGGGACGCGGCAACGGCCGTCCCGCGGGCCCCCGGGCCCGGTCGGCTGCCCCCGAAGGGCGGGGTCCATCCACCCAGCCGGGCGGCAGAGCAGCCGCAGGCCCCCTGAGTCGGTAACAATGACCGGGTGACCGACATCCCGCGCCGGGCCGTATCCCGGACCGCCAAGCTCGCCGCTCTGCCGCTCGGCTTCGCCGGTCGGACCGTCCTGGGCATGGGTAAGCGCGTCACCGGGCTCGCCTCCGACGTGATCTCCGCCGAGATCCAGCAGCGCACCGCCGAGCAGCTGTTCAGCGTGCTGGGGCAGCTCAAGGGCGGTGCCATGAAGTTCGGCCAGGCGCTGTCGGTCTTCGAGGCCGCCCTGCCCGAGGAGATCGCCGCCCCCTACCGGCAGGCGCTGACCAAGCTCCAGGAGGCCGCGCCGCCGCTGCCGGCGGCCAGCGTGCACAAGGTGCTCACCGAGCAGCTCGGCCCGGACTGGCGGGACCGGTTCGTGGAGTTCGACGACGCGCCGGCCGCCGCGGCCAGCATCGGCCAGGTGCACCGGGCGGTGTGGCGGGAGCCGGGCTACGGCCCGTCGGGCGCGCCGCACAGCCGCGAGGTCGCCGTGAAGATCCAGTACCTGGGCGCGGGCGATGCCCTGCTCGCCGACCTCAAGCAGCTCTCCCGGCTGGGCGGGATGTTCCGGGCGATCCAGCCCGGGCTGGACGTCAAACCGCTCCTGGTCGAGCTGCGGGAACGGATCACCGAGGAACTCGACTACGAGCTGGAGGCCGAGTCGCAGCGCGCCTTCGCCGCCGCGTACGCCGACGACCCGGAGATCCACATCCCGGCGGTGGTCTCCGCGTCGCCCCGGGTCCTGGTCACCGAGTGGGTCGAGGGCACCCCGCTGGCGGACATCATCCGCGAGGGCACCGAGGAGCAGCGCGACGAGGCCGGGCGGCTGATGGCCATCCTGCACCTGTCCGCGCCGCAGCGGGCCGGGCTGCTGCACGCCGACCCGCACCCGGGCAACTTCCGGCTGCTGCCGGACGGTCGGCTCGGCGTGATCGACTTCGGCGCGGTGGCCCGGATGCCGGAGGGCACTCCCGAGCCGATCGGCCGGATCGCCGCGTTGGCCCTGCGGGGCGACGCCGACGAGGTGGTGGCGGGCCTGCGGTCCGAGGGCTTCATCGCCTCCACCGAGGAGATCGACGCCCAGGCGGTGCTCGACTTCCTCCGCCCGATGCTGGAGCCCATCGCCGCCGAGGAGTTCCGGTTCAGCCGGGCCTGGTTGCGCGCCGAGGCGACCCGGCTGGCCAGCCCCCGCTCCCCCGCGTACCAACTGAGCCGGCAGCTCAACCTGCCGCCGTCGTACCTGCTCATCCACCGGGTGACGCTCGGGTCGATCGGCGTGCTCTGCCAGTTGGAGGCGAAGGCGCCCTACCGGGGCATCCTGGAGCGCTGGCTGCCGGGCTTCGCGCCGGTCCCCTGACCGGTCGCCGCGACGCGACAACGCCCGACACGCGGAGGACGACGCACGGAACGCGCCGAGGGGCGGGGGGGGAACCGGCCCCCCCCCCGCCGGCCGCAGGATGGTGGTAGTGTAAGCCCACGTCGGCCGCCGCGAGGGTAGGGGGGGGCAAAGGGCCGGGGAGGGCGGGAAGGGGGGGCC
>NZ_JBFAVI010000275.1:0-5378 GCF_040679695.1 Micromonospora sp. NPDC052213 | reverse complement strand
CCGCGCGATCGCTCTGGGGTGTGGCTGATCGCGCGGTGCCCGCCACGTCGGTCCGTGTTCAGGACACCTTGGTCAGGGTGGCGTGCATGAACGGAACCCAGTTGCCGTCGGGCAGCGGGAAGTCGCAGTCGTAGCTGATGGTGCCGTCCTCGTTGAGCTTGCGAATGTACTTCGCCGGGCCGACCAGGACGAGCTTGTCGTCCTCGAAGTCGCCGATGTAGTGGCTCTGCTCGGCGTTGTACGGTCCGAAGCTGCTGAAGTAGTGCGTCCGGAACTTCTGGGTCTCCGGGTCGTAGTCGAAGAACTCGTACCCGACGTCGGGCACCTTGCCCGCCGGTCCCAGGTCCATCGCGCAGTTCCAGCGGTGGACGAGGAAGAATCCACCCTCCAGCCACTCGAAGGTCTCCGTGCCCGACAGCTCCGCCGGCGGGCCCATCGGGCCGGCCTCGGTCTTGCCGCTGAGCTTCCACGTGCCCACGAGGTAGTCGAGGCGCCGGAGGGCCGGGTCGGGCTGCGGCGGCGGGGGCATCTGCTGGGCGTTGTCAGACATGATCGCTCCTTGGCATGTTTCGATACGGATGAAGGCGTGGCACGACACGCACGTCGAACACGGGGTCCGGGTCGCGTGTCAAGCGCGCCAGACCACGAGGGCACCGCTGCGGCACCTTCCGGGGGATGAGCGGAGCCACGACACGTTCGTGCCGTCGATCGTCTGGCGCGCCAGCCACATCCCTTATGACGCAGCGGCGCCGGACAACTCATCGGTTTCGGAAGCGAGCATTCAGACAAGGGCAATTGCTGTCCTTACGGCGGATAGCTGATCCACCAAACGGACAGCCGCCGCCGGCCAGGAGGAAGGGCTCGGCGGTCCACCCGGACCGGGCCGAACAGCGAACCGGGCGCGCGGCGCAGAACGCCACACGCCCGGGACGGGCACCCAGCGGGTCAGAGATACGGCCTCCGCGCGGCGATGATCGCGTAGCCGATGTCGGCGCCGTAGGCGAAGTAGTCCCGGTACGACCGCTTCAGCTCACCCACCATCTCCTCACCGAACCGCGAGGCGAGTTCATCGTGCAGCTCGTTCGCACGGTCCAGGTAGCGCAGCCCCATGCCGTACACCCGCGGACCGCACTGGGTGTATTCCTCGACGTCGAACCCCGACGTCCGCAGGCGCGAGATCCATTCCGGCACCGACAGCAGCTGACCGACCTGGAAGGCCGCCGTGAACCGGGCGGCGCGCTCCGACCCGGCTGGGGCCTCGCGGGTGCAGTCGGCGATGGCCAACCGGCCACCGGGCCGCAGGACACGGCGGAACTCCGCGAGCGGGGCCGCCAGGTCGTCGGCGTGCATGAGCGACTCCACGGCGATGACCGCGTCGAACGTGTCGTCCGGGTAGTCCAGGTGGTTGTAGTCCCCGTGGGCGAACGCGATCCGGGTGGCCGCGGCGCTGCGCTCGGCGCGCCGCCGGGCCTCGGCGGCCTGCACGGAGCTGACGGTGATGCCGGTGACGCGTACGCCGTGCTCCTCGGCCAGCTGCACCGCCGGGGCGCCGACGCCACAGCCGGCGTCGAGGACGTGCTCTCCCGGGCGCAGTCCGATCGCCGCCCCCACCTTCCGGGTGATCCGCCTGGCGGCCTCGACCACCGGCGTGTCGTCGTGGTCGTCGTACCAGTACGGCAGGTGTTCCTGGCCGTCGATGAAGATCTGCGACAGTGCCGCGGTCTCGTCGTACATCCGGCCGATGTCGTCGGTGTTGGGTGTCGTCGAGGCCATCGCTCCTCGCTTCTGTGTCGTCGTCTCCGCCCGGTCGCCACCACCCTCGCATCGAAGATCCCGGGGGCTCACCTTCGGTGTTGCGGGGACGACGATTCGGAGCAGCCCGGTCGCGCCCCGTGTCGCCGGCCTGGTAGGACAGTCCGCGATCGGTATAGTGGGAGATGCATATTTGCGCTACCAGTGGACGAAAGAGGGATAGATGGCGACCGTTGACACGAATGCGTCGCAACCCGACGCCGAGCCCGCGACTGCCATCACCATCGACGACGAGGGCTTCTCGGCACTCGTCGAAGGGCATCGACGCGAGTTGCAGGTCCACTGCTACCGGATGCTGGGGTCCTTCGAGGATGCGGAGGACCTGGTCCAGGAGACGTACCTGCGGGCGTGGCGCAAGCGTGAGACGTTCGAGGGGCGGTCCACCGCCCGGGCCTGGCTGTACAGGATCGCGACCAACGTCTGCCTCGACTTCCTGCGGCGCAACGCGCGCATGCCGGTGGCGCACCGCCAGCCGGCGCTCGGGGCGGGGCCGTCCACACCGCCGCCCCCGACGGACGAGGTGCCCTGGCTCCAGCCCATCCCGGACCACCTGCTCGACCCGGTTGCCCCGCCCGACTCCCAGCCGGATTCGCAGATCATGGCGCGGGAGACCATCGAGCTGGCGTTCCTCGTGGCGATCCAGCACCTGCCGCCCCAGCAACGGGCGGTGTTGATCCTGCGCGACGTCCTCGGCTGGTCCGCCAACGAAGCCGCCACGATGCTCGACATCAGCGTCGCCTCCGCCAACAGCGCGTTGCAGCGGGCGCGGGCGACGCTGAAGGACCGCCTGCCCCCGAGGCCGATCGACTGGGGCCCCGCCACCGATCCGGCCGAGGCTGAGCGGGCCCTCATGCAGCGATGCATCGAGGCGCTCGAGAAAGCCGACGCGGAGAACTTCGCGAAGCTCGTACGCGAGGACGTGCGGGTGACGATGCCGCCGGACCCGTTCTGGATCGTCGGCCGCGACACCTTCGTCGCCGGTCTCCTCGCCCAGTTCGACCCGGCATCCCCGGCCTACTTCGGGGAGTGGCGGGCGCTACCGGCCCACGCGAACATGCAACCGGCGGTCGCCGGCTACGTGCGTCGCCCGGGTGACGCGGTCTACCGTCCGCAGGTCCTCAACGTCTTCCGGATCGAGGACGGCATGATCGCCGAGATCACGGCGTTCCCGCCGGAGGTCTTCCCCACGTTCAACCTTCCCGCGACCCTCTGAGCGCCCGAGGGGCACCCGCCATTCGGCGGGTGCCCCTCGGCCCGTATCTCTTCAGCGTCTCCGAGCGACGGTGAGCCCGTCAGCCAGCGGCAACATGACCGCCTCCAGCCGGTCATCGGCCGCGACGGCGGCATTGACCTCACGCATCACGGCCGCGCACCTCCTCAGCAGAGGCTCGGCGGCCAACTCAGGCGCCGTCACGAAGCCGTCAAGGAGCACGTTGTCCAGCAGCAGCAGGCCACCCGGACGCAGCAGCGGCACCGCGAGGTCGTAGTAGGTCGGGTAGTTCGCCTTGTCCGCGTCGACGAAGACGATGTCGACGCAGCGCTCCCCCGGCAGCGAACGCAGGGTCCGCGCGGCCGGCCCGAGCCTGAAGTCGATGAGGTCGGCAACCCCCGCCCGCGTCCAGTGCGCACGGGCGAGATCGAGCCAGCGATCACTGTTGTCACAGGTGATCACCCGACCCCCGGGCGGCAGGCCCCGAGCGAACGCCAGAGCGGACAGTCCGGTGAAGGTGCCGACATCGACCACCGTCCGGGCACCGGATATCCGCGCCAGCAGGGTCAGCAGGCCGGCCTGTTCCACCGGCACCATCATCCCGGCGGCGTCCCCGAGCGCCTCGGTCGCGGCGACGAGGCTGTCCACGACCGGGTCGGGTGGTGTCATCGACGCGAGCATGTACTCACGCAGCACCTGGTTGACCGGTACGTGCTTGGCCATCCCGCCACCTGCTCCGCCGGCCATACGCCCACCTCCACGTCGTGTGGATCCGCAACCGAGCCGCTCGATGCCGGCTGTGGGCGGTCCAGCCTGATCGTCACCAGCCGCCCGCACCGCCGCACCTTGCTGCGTGCGCAGCCGTCACCCGCAGCGCACGCAGGAGGAAGAGGCGAGCACAGGACGGTGCCACGCTGGCCCAAGGGCACGAGAAGCGATCAACCGGGAGCGCGGATGCGGGCAATGTGGAAAGGCGCGGTCTCCTTCGGCCTCGTCTCGATCACCGTCAGGCTGTACGCCGCGACGGAGGAGAAGTCGGTCCGGTTCCGGCAGGTGCACCGGGACGACGGCGGCCGGATCACGATCCGTCGATTCTGTGACGACTGCGGGACCGAGGTCCCCTACCGGGACATCGCCAAGGGGTACGAGTTCGACGACGGTCGCCTGGTCGTCGTCACCGACGACGAGTTGGCCGACCTGCCGCTGCCGACGGTACGCACCATCGAGGTGCTGAAGTTCGTCCACACCGAGGAAATCGACCCCATCCTCTACAACCGGACCTACTACCTGGAGCCGGAGGACATCGCCGTCACGCCGTACGCCCTCCTGCGCGACGCGCTGAGGAAGAGTCGTCGGGTGGCGATCGTGAAGGTCGCGCTACGCCAGGTGGAGAGACTGGCCACCATCCGGGAACGGGACGACATGCTCGTCCTTCAGACCATGCTCTGGCCCGACGAGCTCCGCAAACCGGACTTCCCCTTCCTTCGCGAGACGACGGCGGTGCGGCCGGCGGAGCTGGCCATGACCATCTCGCTCATCGACTCGATGACGGATCACCTCGATCCCGACGGTCTCCGGGACGGGTACCGGACCGCACTGCTGGACCTGCTCGCGGCCAAGGCTGGCGGCGACACGTCCGACGGGGCGGCACCCGATGGGCCTGCCCTCGAGGACACCAGGGAAGGGCTCGGCCCCGGCCACGCGCTGCAAAGAGGACGCGTCGCGAGGACGGCCTAGCCAAGGGCGGCCCGCTGGCGGCACACGGCCAGGATCCGGGCGGCTCTCCGGGCGGGTCGGCCAATGTGGCGAGGCACGTCGAGACGACCTCTTCCGTTTCGACCCCTCATAGAGCGCCACCAGCGTCTCGGAAGCCAGGAGTAGAACATGAGGTTTGTCCTGCTGAGTCGGTTCAGCGTCGTGACCACCGACGCCACCGGAGCTGTCGCCTGGCGGCCCGAGGATCTCGAGGCACACTTCCGGTACGTGCGCGACCTCAACCGGGCACTGGGGAGCACCGGCGAGTTGATCTCCACGCACGAGCTGGCACTCGCCCCGCAGGCACGCGTCGTCCGCGCCGCTGGCGGAGACGTCGTCATCGACGACGCCGGCAGGGCGGACGGTGACGCCGTGACCTGCTACTGGCTGGTCGACTGCGAGACCCTCGAAAGAGCTGTCGAAATCGCCGCCAGTGTGTCAGCCGCTCCCGGTGCCTGCGGCCAGCCGCTCAATCATGTGGTCGAGCTGCGGCCGGTCATCCTCTGAAGACCGGTCGCCGCATCTGGTCGATCGCCGCCCTGCGGTTCTCACCGATGACTCCCGAGCCCGGGCGTGGCGGGGCTCCCCGGTCGTTGTGGAC
>NZ_JBFAVI010000274.1:0-5379 GCF_040679695.1 Micromonospora sp. NPDC052213 | reverse complement strand
ACGGCGGCTGCTCACCCCTCCTCACGTTCAGACAGAACGATCCTCACGTCCAACCGGATACGCCCAACATCATTTAGTTAGGAGTTGTAAGTAGCCGATGAGAGGGCGTCGCGGTCGCTGTTGTACCGATGTGAGTTCGCCGAGAAGTGGCCGTGAGCGCCGGCCTGGCCGCACAGGTCTTGCATGGCGACCGTACTTCTCGGCGATGTGCGGGTCCGCTGGCAGACGCTGATTGTCGGCGGGCTACAGGTTGTTGATTCGGGCCAGTAGGTCTGCCTCGGTCAGGTTTTCCAGTGCCGCGTCCTGCTTGCGGGCCAGGACCGCCAGCAGCTTCTCCTTCTCCAGTTTCTTGGCCGCCGCCGCCTTCGCCGCCTGGTCCTCCGTGAGGCGGACGGCGATGACGTGCTTGACGACCTCCAGCTTGGTCTCCAAGGTTGCCTTGGCTGGATTGGCCTCGGTGGCCACGAACGACTCGGTGTCGACGGCCTTGAGCTCGGCGTTGACCGCCTTGGCCACATCATCGAGGCTGAAGCCGGACTTGGCGGTCAGCGGAAGCTCCCACAGCTGTTCCGTGGTCAGCAGTCCCTTGGCCGACGGATAGCGGAACTTCTCCCGTGTGGCCTTCTCGAAAATGGTCACGGTAGCCTCTCTGAAATATCGGGGTAGGGAATCAGAACTGGATGCTGATGAGGCGGCGCCGGCCGCCGGTCATGGTCACCTTGGCGACCACGGAGCTGCGGACCGTGGAGCTGAAGCCGAGGCCGGAAAGCTGATCCGGAGACGGCTCGCACTTGGTGCGGTCGCCGAGAACCTCGAACACCTTGCGGTGCGGTTGCAGGTCGCTGCGGAGGAACTCGTTGTAGATCCCCCGCGTCGGCTGGTCGTTCACGCACCCCTTCAGCATGAAGAAGTAGTGCCGGTTGCCGACCTCGTTGTCGTCGAAGTAGTTCGGCGAGTACATGATGGTGGACACCGGTACGAACTGTTCGGTGGTGATGCCCCACAACTCCTTGCCCGCACTGCCCGGCTGCACGTCCTTACCCGGCCGGAAAGCGGTGATCACCCCGCCGGCAACCGTCATCCGGCCCACCTCGACGGTCTCCTTGTGGCCGACTGCGCGCTCGTGGCTGTAATGCTCAATCTTCCCGTTGCTCTCGGTCTCGATCACGAAGCCGACCTGGGTGCTGTCCCGCTTGCGGTACTGGTTTACCTCGATTCGGTACTCACCGTCGGGGACACGGTCGGTCCAGGTGACGTTCTCCACCGGCTCGCGGGAGAGCGTCCCGCCCGCGTTCATGTCGACGTCCAGCTTGTTGCGCTTCTCCTGGTACCAGATGTGGTCGCCGTTGGGTTCGTACACGTGCAGGTCGAGGTCGTCGTGGTTGAACCAGGACAGGCTCACCCGCAGCTTGCCGGTGACGTTGCCGCCGGCCCGCTTGACCTTCTCCCTGATCGAGTCGGTGACGTTGCCGCCGTACGACCAGCCGAAATCGTTGTCCCACTTGAACAACCGCGGAGCAGTCGGGCGCCGGCCGGTGGTGAGGCTGACGAGGTGCGGCTCGTAGGTGTTGGCGACCCACAGGTCGATGGTGGCGGCGCCGGGCAGGATGTCCTTCATGAAGGAGACCACGGGAATCTCTTCCGGCTTGGCGTCGCGTAGGAGCGCACCTGACGACCGGGTGGTGGCCGCCTGCATGAGCAGCCCTTCGATGCCGTCCTTCATCCGTGTTTGGGTGTCGTTGTCGACCCACAGCACGTTGGTGACCGACACGTCGGACAGCCGGGCGAACCGTCGCTGCAACGACTCCTCGATACCCAGTTCGGCAATGGTCCTCATGGCGGCCTTGACCATGCCCGGGGTGATCAACGCCGTGGGGCGCTGGTAGTTCTGCGGCGCCACCTTCGCCTCGAACGACCGGACCGCCTGCTCCAGGTCGACGCCCGCGGAGAGATCCTGGACGAGGGTGCCGATCACCGTGTTGCGGAACCGGGCCGCCGGGTTCATGGCGTTGGCGAAGACGAAGGCACGTCGGTCGGTCGCCTGGGTCCACCGGTTCTGCAGCGAGCGGAACTCGGTCACCGCCCGGCGATGCTCTGCGCCGCGGTAGAGGGCGTTGTCGTCGACGAGGTCGACGACGGTGTCCAGAGCGTGCCGGGTCAGTTCGGCCAGGCCACGCTGGAAGACCTGCACCGCGGCGTCGAAGTTGCCCTGTGCCGCGCCGACGTCCTCGATGCGATGCCGCTTCTCCACCCGGCCGTGCAGGTGGTGCCACACCTCGACCTGGCCGTCGCGCAGCGTTCGGGTGGTCTTTGTCCCGTACTGCGCCTGAGTGGACCGGAAGATGGTGGACAACGGCAGCGAAAGAACGAACTCGTCCAGAGCGGCGGCGACGACGGAGAAGACCGGGTCGGATGCCGACACCCCGGACCAGACGGTACGGACCCGCCCGTCGTGGATCTCGACGACGTTGCCGAAGTGCTTGATAAAGCCGCGGCAGGTCGAGCAGTCGTACTCGGATCGCTCACGGAACCGCAGATTGGTGCCGGCGGGGAAGGAATCGAGAAAGGTGAGCCAGAGTGAGTCCCGGTCGAGACCGTCGCCGACGGTGTACAACTCACCCCTGGACATCGTGGACAGGCGCGAAGTCACATCCGTCACGAACTGCTGGAAATCGCCCACCGTTTCATCCCCCTTGATCGCCGGAGATCCTACGCAGCGACCGCCAATCGGAAAAACGCGTTTCCGGCTGTCCGCACGGTCACAGACGGGCGCCGGTGGCCGGCGGTCAGCCGACCGGAGCGCGTACGGCGGTGGGGTGCCGGGCCGGCGGTCAGCAGTTTCCGCCAGTTGGCCGGCGGGGCCGTTGAGTAAATCTTGACTCACGCTGTGGTTGCCTTCCCGGGCACCGACAGGCCTGGGTGGTCGAACAACTTCTCAGGCACGCCAGGCTCGCACCGAGGGACCGTGTGAACGCGCGCTCGATCAGGTGCTCGCTCGTGCCGCTTCAGGTGGGCTGGTGTTCATCGCAGGCGGTGACGCACGGTGATGTATGGCTATCTCTTCTGCTTCCGCTTCCCCTGTCGTGCTGGCCGATCAACTCGTTGTGCGCGCCGCGGTGTCGGCCTTTCTCGGCCGTTACCGTGGCCAGACTCGCGTCCACACCGAGTCCGACCTGCGGGTCTTCCTGCGCTGGTGCGCCGAGCACGGCCTTGACCCGCTGGCTGCGGCGCGGGTGGATATCGAGCGGTACGTGCGTTGGCTGCAGGACGTCCGCCGGTACCAGCCCTCGACGGTGTCCCGTCGACTGTCGGTCGTGGTCGGCTTCTATCGGGTCTGCGTCATCGACGCGATCCTGGAGCACTCGCCAGCCGACTACGTCCGTCGCCCACGGTGCCGGCCGAGTCGCCGACCCTCGGACTGGGGCACCTACAGTTCGAGGCTTTGATCACGACCGCCCGACAGTCCTCGAACCCGAACGACTTCGCCCTCGTCGCACTCCTGGGCCTGCTCGGCCTGCGGATCTTCGAAGCCTGCGGGTCGAACATCGCCGACCTCGGCGAGGAACACGGCCACCGGTACTACGCGTACGCGGCAAAGGCGGCAAGGTCGTCCTCGTCCCGCTGCAACCTGCGGTGGCCCGAGCTATCGATCGGGCCATCGACGAGCGCACCGCCGGGCCGATCCTGCGCAACATCCATGGTGTTCGGATGGACCGGCATGCCGCCACCCGCCGGCTCAAGCGCCTCGCCCACACGGCGGGGATCCGGATGCCGAGGATGCACCCGCACATGCTGCGCCACACGTTCGTGACGACCATGCTCGACGCCGGCGTCAGCCTGCGTGACGTGCAGATCGCCGCCCGCCATGCCGATCCGCGAACCACCATGCGCTACGACCGCGCCCGTAAGAACCTCGACCGGCACCCAACTACATCCTCGCTGCCTACCTGGCCTCTGGAACATGATCAGCCGCTCACGGCTCTGTCGAGATCAGTGCATCAGGGGCCGACGGCTCGGGCGAGCGCAGTCGGGTGAGAGGCGAAGAGCTTCCTCTCCCTAAATAGACCAAAAGTGGACGCCAAGAAAACAAGGGCTGCGTCCATGGAAGTGGTGTACGACTTGCCCGTGATGGGCGTGTTGCGTAGATAGGAGACGGCCACCGCGCGATCCTTCGAGACGGCTAACAACTCCTAACTCTTTGAGCGTTGGAGTCTGCGCCAGCAGATGATGGCGCAGGCGAGGGTGAGGAAGGCTTCGTGGATGTCGTCGCGGATCTCCCAGCGGATGCGTAGGCGGCGGAACCAGTGCAGCAGGGTGATGGTCTGTTCGACGACCCACCGTCGGGTGCCGAGTCCGGAGCCGTGGCCGGTGCCGCGGCGGGCGATGACTGGGGTGATGCCCTTGGCCCGAAGCTGGCGGCGGTAGCAGTCGTAGTCGTAGCCGCGGTCGGCGTAGATCCGCTGTGGCCGTTGTCGGGGTCGGCCGCGGATGCCCTTGATCCGGGGATCTTGTCGACCAGGGGCAGCAGTTGGGTGACGTCGTGGCGGTTGCCACCGGTCAGGCTCGCGGCGAGGGGGATGCCGCCCGCGTCGGTGATGACGTGGTGTTTCGAGCCTGGCTTGCGGCGGTCGACTGGGCTCGGACCGGTTTTGGGCCGCCTTTGAGCGCTCGGATGTGGGAGCCGTCGATCACCGCCCGGGACATGTCGAGCTGTCCGCTGGCGCGGAGCTTGCCGAGCAGGATCTCGTGTAGTTGTTGCCAGACGCCGGCGTCGTTCCAGTCCCGCAACCTGCGCCAGCAGGTCATTCCCGACCCGAAGCCCAGTTCCTGGGGCAGGTACTCCCATGGAATCGCGGTGTAGAGCACGAACAGGATCCCGCACAGCACCTTGCGGTCATCGAGGGGCCTGCGGCCGGGGTAGCGGTACCGGCGAGGCGGACGGGGCGGCAGCAGCGGCGCGATCTCGGCCCACAACTCGTCCGAGACGATCCACGGCGGCTGCTCACCCCTCCTCACGTTCAGACAGAACGATCCTCACGTCCCGAGGACACGCCCAACATCATTTAGTTAGGAGTTTTAAGTCAGTGAAGGAGAGTGATGCGCGATGGCCGCATCTGAGAGTGTGAACCCTGTTGACCTGCTGTGCGAGCAGATCGTGGGCGCGTCGCCGGATGTGTTGCAGGCGATGATCAAAGCTTTCGCGCAGGCGGTGATGTCCGCCGAAGCGGACGCGGTCTGCGGTGCCGGGTATGGGCAGCGCAGCGACGAGCGGGTGAACTCGCGTAACGGCTACCGGCCTCGGGAGTGGGACACCCGGGCGGGGACGATCGACCTGGCGATCCCGAAGCTGCGTTCTGGCTCGTATTTTCCGGACTGGTT
>NZ_JBFAVI010000273.1:0-5459 GCF_040679695.1 Micromonospora sp. NPDC052213 | reverse complement strand
TGACCGCCGGCATCGCCGAGCTGGCCGGCGCCACCGGGGACCCGGGCGACGACCCCGGCGCCCGGGCGGTCAGCCCTTGTTCTTGATCTGGCTGTTCCAGTGGTTGATCCACTCGGTCTCGTTCTTGCCGATCACGTCCCAGTCGACGTCCAGCGGCTTGAGCTGGAGCTGGGCCAGCCACTCCGGCTTCTCGGCGATGTCCACGGCCGGGATCTGGTAGTAGTCCTTGGCCAGGTCGGCGCGGAGCTTGTCGTCGAAGAGGAACTCGATGAACTTCTGCGCGCCCTCGCTGTTGCCGCCCTTGACCGCGGCCAGGCCGTCGACCAGCACCGGGGCGCCGGAGGCCGGCATGACGTAGCCGAACGGCATGTTCGACTGGTGGGCCTGCAGCAGGATGTCCTGCAGGTTCCAGGCGCTGAGCGTGCCCTGCTGGCGGGACAGCTTCAGGTAGAGGTCGGTCGGGTTGGCCGCGTACGCGCCGGTGTTGGCGTCGAGCTTCTTGAGCCAGTCGTAGCCGGGCTGCGGGTTGCTGCCGTCCGCGGACTGGCGCACGATCATCGCGGCGTAGATCGACCGCATGGTGCCGGACGCGGCCACGTCCCGGATGATGATCTTGTCCTTCCACTCCGGCTTGAGCAGGTCGTCCCAGTCCTTCGGGGCCTGCTCCGGGGTGAGGGCCTTGTTGTTGTACATGATGACCTCGGGCAGCAGGATCTCCCCGAACCAGCGGCCCTCGGCGTCCTTGTACTTGGCGTCCATCTTGCTGGCGAAGGCCGGCTGCCAGGAGGTCAGCAGGTCCTCGGACGCGCCGGCCGCGAGGCCCTGCTGGGTGCCGCCCCACCAGACGTCGGCCTGCGGGTTGGCCTTCTCGGCCCGCACCCGCTCCAGGATCTCCTGGGCGCCGAGGTTGAGGATCTCGACCTTGCCCTTGTACTCGGGGTACTTGGCGGTGAACTGGTCCACGACGTAGTCGGAGACCTTCTTGTCGCGGGCGGTGTAGATGGTCAGCTTCTCGGCGCTGCCGCCGCTGGCCGTGTCGTCACCGCCGCCGCCACAGGCGGTGCCGGCGGCGAGCACGGTGGCGAGCGCGCCGGCGAGGAGAAGGCGACGTTTCATGGGGTACCTCCGAGGGTGAGGGGAACTACGTTGTTCGGGGTGTGAGGTCAGGGGGTCGGCAGCAGCGTGGGCAGGCCCGCTGCGGCCGCGGAGAGGGCGTAGCTGACGGCGCCGTGCAGCACCGCCCGGTCACCGAGCACCGCCCGGCGGACGTCGGTGGCGCTCGGCGCGGCGGCGCTGACGAGCGCCTGGAGCCGGTCGACGGCGGCGTCGTCGAGCTGGGCGGCGGCGCCGCTGAGCAGCACCCGCCCGGGGTCGACGACGCAGACGCAGGAGACGATCAGCCGGGACCAGGCCGCAAGCAGCTCGTCGAGGTACGCGGCGGCCCGCCCGTCGGTGGCGGCCAGCTCCACCAGGGCGGCCACGGGCGAGTCCGGGCGCCGCCCGGGGGCCAGCGCCACCACCCGCTCGGCGATGGCGTTCTCCGACCAGCGGGCCTCGAACGGGCCAATCCCGTCGTGGCCCCGGTCGGCCGGGTCCAGCGGCAGGAATCCAACCTCGCCGGCGGCCCCGCCCGCGCCCCGGCGGACCTGCCCGTCGAGCACGAGGCCGGCGCCGATGCCGTCGGCGACGTGCAGCAGCAGCAGGTCGGCGACGTCGCTGCCGGCGCCGACCGCGTGCTCACCGGCGGCCATCAGGTTCACGTCGTTGTCCACCAGCACCGGCACCCCGAGCCGGCGTTGCACCGACTCCCCCACCGGCCGCGCCTCGACGAGGCCGACCGAGGGGGCCAGGCGGACGGCGCCGCCGGTGGAGATGCCGGGCGCGGCGACGGCCACCCCGCGCAGCGCCGGCAGGCCGTCGCCGACCAGCTCGGGCACCGAGCGGCAGATGGTGTCGACGATGTCGCCGGCGAGCCGCACCGCGCGGTGGGCGATCACGGTCCCGTCACTGTCGGCGATCTCGCAGCTGAGCCGGGACGGCTCCAGCGAGACCGCGGCAACCAGCTCGGCCCGGGGGTTGAACTCCAGCATCGCCCGGGGACGGCCGGCGCGCGACGCGCCGGGACCACGCTCGATGAGGTAACCCTCGGCGATCAGCTCCCGCACGAGCGGGGTGAGCGTGGCGGGGCTCAGGCCGGTGAGCTCGGTCAGCTCGGCGCGGGAGAGCACCCGCACCTGGCGGGCGGTGGAGATCACGGAAAGCCGCTTGATCTCCTTCGACCGCTCCCGGCTCACCGGGCTCGTCGGTGGCGTCACCACGTCAGTCACACTTCCTTCCTACGGCGAACGAACTATCGAGTCAAGTAACGAAACCGTCTCGTTACCTTGCGGCCACCTTCACGAGCAGCAGAAACACCCTTCGCGGAGCCCGCCGGAGTCGAGCGCACGCGCCGCCGACCGAGGCATGGAAGACCGCCTGACCCCTTGTTTGTTTCTTTCGCAAATAAAGAAAGACCTTGCAAAGCATTGACGGGCCGCCGCACCGGTCCCTAGCGTCACCGGGCGAAGGCCTTCCAGTGTGTACGGATCTCCGTGCCGCTGCGTACCCCGGTGCCGTGGCGCCCCTCGCGCCCCGCGCCCCCCACCGCCGCCGTCTCGCCGTCCGACCACGACCCCGCGTCCGCGCCGCCGTGCGCCCGACGTCGGTGGCCGCTGCGCGGACCTCGCGTGTCGCGAAAGGACCTGCATGCGACTCAAGTCGTTCCTGCTACCCACGGCGCTCGCCCTGGCCCTGTCCGGGGCGCCCGCCGTCGCCCTGGCCGCCCCCACCGACGCCCCGCCGACCGACACCGTCGATCTGGACGTCCTCTTCGTCAGCGCCCACCCCGACGACGAGGCCGGCAGCCTCGCCACCCTCGGCCAGTGGAAGGAGAAGCACGGCGCCAAGGCGGGCGTCGTGACCATCACCCGCGGCGAGGGCGGCGGCAACGCCGTCGGCCTCGAGGAGGGCCCGCCGCTGGGCATCATCCGCGAGCGCGAGGAGCGCACCGCGATCGGCCGGGCCGGCGTGGAGAACCTGTACAACCTCGACCGCGTCGACTTCTGGTACACCGCCTCCGCGCCGCTGTCCGAGCAGATCTGGGGGCACGACGACACCCTGGCCCAGATCGTCCGGGTGATCCGGCAGACCCGGCCCGAGATCGTCATGACGATGAACCCGTCGCCGACGCCCGGCAACCACGGCAACCACCAGCAGGCCGCCCGGTTCGCCGCCGAGGCGTTCCACGCCGCCGCCGACCCGGCCGCCTTCCCCGAGCAGCTCACCCAGGAGGGCCTGAAGCCGTTCCGGGCCGCGAAGTTCCTGCGTACCGGCGGGACCGGCAGCTCGGCGACCGGGGCGCAGTGCGCGTCCAGCTTCGTGCCGACCGTCCCGACCGACCAGGTGTTCGGCGTCTGGGAGGGCACCCCGAGCGCCGACGGCAGGACCTGGGCCGAGGTCGAGGTCGACGCCCGCCGGGACTACGTCACCCAGGGCTGGGCCGGCACCGCCGCCGCCCCCACCGACCCCGCGAAGATCCGCTGCGACTTCTACACCCTGGTCGACAGCCGCGTCCCGTACGACCCGGCGGACACCTCGCCGGAGGCCATCCTGCGCGGCTCGGTGCTGCCGGCGACGGCCGGCGGGCTTCCCCAGGGCACCGAGCTCTACCTGACCGCCGACCGGTTCGATCTCGCCCCCGGCGAGACCGTCGAGGTCACCGCGCACGTCCGCGCCCCGCACAACCGGGCGCTCACCGCGCCGCGGGTCTCCCTGCGGCTGCCGCAGGGCTGGACCGCCACCGGCTCCGGCGCGCTGCGCGGCGCCGTCCCCGCCGGCACGGAGCGGACCGTCACCTTCACCATGACCGTTCCCGCCGGCGCCGACACCAACGAGCAGCACCTCGTCGGCGCGAACCTGACCACCGGCCAGGGCGCCGGCCGCACCGACCGCGCGGTCCGGGTGGTCGCCGACGTGCGCGGCACCCTGGAGCCACTGCCCGAGGTCGGGCTGTTCCGCACCTGGGCCGGCGACAGCGGCTACCCGCAGCTGGACACCCTGATCAAGCCGGTCCTCACCGTCGGCTCCGGCAAGAGCCGGACCGTCCGGGTCGACCTGCGCAACCATGGCGAGGCCCCCCAGAGCGGCACCGTCGCCCTCGGCCTGCCGGCCGGCTTCACCGCCGACGCGGCGACCAAGAGCTACGCCGAGCTGGCGCCGGGCGCGACCGGGGCGGTCACCTTCACCGTCACCAACAGCGACGCCACCCTGCCGACCGCCAACGAGGGCGGCGACGGCGGCGACTACGGCATCACCATCACCACCACCAGCGCCGCCGGCAGCACCGTGGAGACCGGCGCACTGGAGATCGTGCCCACCAGCGAGGTGCCGCACGCCGGGCACGACCACGCCGTCGACGGGGTGGCCTCCCCGGGCGAGTACCCCGGCGAGGAGCTGGACCTGTCCCGGATCTGGGAGGGGCAGGCCACCACGCCGCAGGACGCCTCGGCCACGGGCCGCGTCGCCTGGACCGAGGACGCGCTGAAGGTGTTCGTCCAGGTCACCGACGACGTGCTCGGCAAGAAGGTGGTGCCGCAGGACTGCAAGCGGCAGCGGCGTACCGACAGCGTCGAGATCATCGTCGACCCGAAGGGGAACTCGACGGACACCTCGACGGTGTTCAAGGCCGGCATCTTCCCGGTCACCGACGACCCCGCGGGCGGCAACCCGCCGTGCTGGCAGCGCGACGCCGACAACCGGCAGGGCCCGGGCGCCACGACCGCACCGGGGATGACGGTGGTCAGCAAGGTCACCGCGCCGTACGCCGGCTACACCATCGAGGCGAGCATCCCGTTCGCGGTGCTGCCCGACGCCGTCGACCCGGCCCGGATGGGCTTCAACGTGCTGGTCTACGACTCGGACACCCAGGACCTGACCTCCCAGTCCCGGCTGGGCTGGTCCACCTTCACCGGCGTCCGCGCCGACCCGTACCGGTACGGCCTGATGACCCTGCCCGGGTACACCCCGGCCGGGCGGCAGCCCAGTGCCCCAGTGTTCCCGGACACCGCCGCCCGCAGCGTGCACAGCCCGCAGACCATCGCGCAGTCCGCGGTCGACGGCGTCGCGCCGGCCGCCGTGGCCCGGCTCCCCGAGCGGGCGCTGCGGCTGACCGGCCAGCGCCAGGTGGCCGGCGGGGTGCAGGTGACGGTCCTCGCCGACCGCGCGGGCACCGCGTACCTGCACGCCTGGGA
This sequence comes from Micromonospora sp. NPDC052213, assembly GCF_040679695.1. Lineage (NCBI taxonomy): Bacteria > Bacillati > Actinomycetota > Actinomycetes > Micromonosporales > Micromonosporaceae > Micromonospora > Micromonospora sp. NPDC052213. The sequence continues at coordinate 171 of NZ_JBFAVI010000273.1, read as the reverse complement.
CGGTGACCGTTCGCTCGGTGAGCGGTCCGTGCAGCTGCGCCCCGGCGACCCGGTGACCGTACTGGTCCCGGTCACCGGCGGCACGGCCGACGGCCTGCTGGCCGCGTTCGAGGCCGGCGGCGCCGCGCTGGCCCGCCACGTGCCGCTGACCTGACCGGCGCCGGCCCGGCC
>NZ_JBFAVI010000272.1:0-5509 GCF_040679695.1 Micromonospora sp. NPDC052213 | reverse complement strand
TCGTCCAGGCCGGCCACGAGCGCGGCGACCTGGTCGCGGTCGGCCATGTCGCAGGCCACCACGCTGACCCGTACGCCGGTGGCGGTCAGCTCGTCGGCCAGCTCGCGGGCGCCGGCGGCGTCGAGGCCGCGGCGGCTGGTCAGCACCAGGTGCTCCGCGCCGCTGTCGGCGAGCCAGCGGGCGGCCTGCGCGCCGATCGCGCCGGTGCCGCCCGTGATCAGCACGGTGCCGCGCGGCTGCCAGGCGGTGACCTGCCCCGACGCGGGGGTGGTGGCGGGGGTGAGCCGCCGGACGAAGGTACCGGACGGGCGGACGGCGAACTGGTCCTCGTCGCCGGCGGCGGTGAGGATGCGGGCCACCTCCGCCCAGGTGGCGGCGTCGGGCTCGGCGGGCAGGTCGACCAGGCCGCCCCAGGCGCGGGGGTGTTCCAGGCCGACCACCCGGCCCAGCCCCCACAGTGCGTGCTGCGCGGCGCTGGCCACCGGATCCGCCGGGCCGGTACCGACCCCGCCCCGCGTCACGCACCACAACGGCGCGGACACGTCGACGTCCTGCAACGCCTGCACCAGACGGGTCGTCGCGACCATCCCGGTGGGGATGCCGGGGTGGCCTGGGTACTGCGCGTCCGCCAGGCCGAGCAGGGACACCACCCCGGCCGGCTGCGCGTCCCGCTCCCCGGCCAGCCGCTCCGCCAACTCCTCCCGGGTGACCCGGGCCGGGTCGACAGCCAGCTGCCGCACGGCCGACCCGCCGGGCAGAGCGGCCGCGAGCAGCTCCAACCAGCCGTCCACCGCGGGATCGTCGACCGGCCGCACCACCAGCAGGTCACCGGCCACGGCACCGCCGCCGACCGCCGGGGCCGCCCGCTTCCACACCACCCGGTACGACCAGCCGTCCAGCACCGCCCGCTGCAACCGGGCCTTCCGCCACGACGACAACACCGGCAACGCCGGAGCGAGCAGCTCCGCGTCGGCCGCGCCGCCGTCGAGCTGGGCGGCCAGCGCCGCCACGTCGGAACGCTCCACCGCCGACCAGAACTCGATGTCGATGACGTCGGGGCTGACCGGTCCCGTGGCGGCCGGTGCCACCGGCTCCGGCCAGTAGTGCTCGCGCTGGAACGCGTACGTGGGCAGGCCCGTGAGCACCGGCGCGGGGGCGAGGATCCGGCGGTAGTCGACCGGCAGCCCGTTGGCGTGGGCCAGGGCGAAGCTGGTCAGCAACCGGACACGGGCGTCCTCACCACGACGCAGCGTTGCCAACGCCCGACCATCGGCGCCCGTGTCGTCCAGGATCGCGGTCACCGACATGGTCAGCACCGGGTGCGGGGAGACCTCCACGAAGTCCGTGTGACCAGCGTCGATCGCGGTACGCACGGCGGTGTCGAACAGCACCGGCAGGCGCAGGTTCTCCGCCCAGTAGTCGGCGTCCATCCGAGCGCCGTCGAGCCAGGTCCCCGTGACCGTCGAGATGATCCGGACGTCGCCGTCGCTCGGGGCGAGGCCAGCCAGTTCGGTACGTACCCGGTCGGAGACCGGCTGCACCGCCGGGGAGTGCGAGGCGTAGTCAACGGCCACGAGCCGGGCCCGCACACCCTCCGCGACGCACGCCGCGACCAGGTCGGCGACGGGCTGCGGCGGCCCGGCGACGGCAGTGGTACCGGGGCCGTTGATGACGGAGACGGTCACGCCCTCGGGCAGCCGTGCGGTGACCTCGGCGGCAGGCAGGTCGATCGCCGCCATCGCCCCGGTGCCGGCAATGATCGCCAGGGCCCGCACCCGCAACGCCAGCACCTTCACCGCGTCGGCCAACGACAGCACCCCGGCCACGTGGGCGGCCACGATCTCACCCTGCGAGTGGCCGATCACCGCCTTCGGGGTCATGCCGGCCTGCCGCCACAGCCGCGCCAGACCCACACCGACCGCGAACAACGCCGGCTGCGCCACCTCGGAACGGCCCAGCCACGAGTCGTCGGTGCCCGTCAGCACCGCGCGGATGTCGATGTCGAGCCAGCGGTCGAACTCCGCCTGGCACTCGGCGAGGGCCTCGTCGAACACCGGGCAGGCGCCGATCAGCCCGGCCGCCATCGCCACGTGCTGCGCGCCCTGCCCCGGGAACACCCAGACCGGGCCCTCCCCCGGCTCACCCGCCACCCCCGTGACGACGGTGCCGGCCGGGGTGCCGGCGGCAACCGCGTCCAATCCGGCGAGCAACTGCGCCGGATCGGCGGCCACCACCGCCGCCCGGTGCTCGAACACGGACCGGGTGGTCGCCAGCGACCAGGCCAGCCGGGCCGGGTCGACGTCGTCATGGTCACGGACGTACCGGGCGAGCCGGGCCGCCTGCTCCCGCAGGGCGGACGCGGACCGGGCCGACAACGGCCAGACCGTGGCGGAGGAGGCGAGCAGGCCGGGCTGCTGCGCCACGGGCACCAGCGCGGCGGCGGGGTCGGGCGCCGCCACCGGGGCGGTCTCCCCGGCGGCGGCGCCCGCGCCGGACGCCACCGGGGCGGTGGTGGCGTCCGGGGTCTCCTGGGGTGCCTCCTCGATGATCACGTGGGCGTTGGTGCCGCTCATCCCGAACGAGGAGACACCGGCGCGGCGGGCCTGCTCCCCGCGCGGCCAGGGCAGCGCCTCGGTCAGCAGCGACACCGCGCCGGCCGACCAGTCGACGTGGGGGGTGGGCTCGTCGACGTTCAGGGTGGCCGGCAGCGTGTCCTGCCGCAGGGCCATGACCATCTTGATCACCCCGGCGACGCCGGCGGCGGCCTGGGTGTGGCCGATGTTCGACTTCACCGAGCCGAGCCGCAGCGGGCGGTCCGCCGGCCGCCCCTGGCCGTACGTGGCGAGCAGGGCCGTGGCCTCGATCGGGTCGCCGAGGCTCGTGCCGGTGCCGTGCGCCTCCACCGCGTCGACCTGCTCCGGGGAGAGCCGCGCGCTGGCCAGGGCCTGGAGCACGACCCGCTGTTGGGACGGGCCGTTGGGGGCGGTGAGGCCGTTGGACGCGCCGTCCTGGTTGACGGCACTGCCGCGCACCACGGCGAGGACGGGGTGGCCGTTGCGGCGGGCGTCGGAGAGCCGCTCCACGAGCAGCATGGCGGCGCCCTCGCCCCACGCGGTGCCGTCGGCACCGGCGGCGAACGCCTTGATCCGCCCGTCGGGGGCGAGCCCGCGCTGGCGGGAGAAGCCGACGAACGCGCTGGGGGTGGACAGGATGGTGGCGCCGCCGGCCAGCGCGAGGGTGCACTCGCCCTGACGCAGGGCGTGGCAGGCCAGGTGCAGCGCGACGAGGGACGACGAGCAGGCGGTGTCGATGGAGACGGCGGGGCCCTCGAGCCCGAGCGCGTACGCGATGCGGCCGGAGACCACGCTGGCGGCGGTGCCGGTGAGGACGTACCCCTCGACGCCGGGCGGGGGCGACTGGAGCAGCGCCGCGTAATCCTGGACGGTGGTGCTGGCGAAGACGCCGACCTGGTGGCCGCGCAACGTGGCCGGGTCGATGGCGGCGTGTTCGAACGCCTCCCACGAGGTCTCCAGGAGCAGCCGCTGCTGCGGGTCCATGCCCAGCGCCTCGCGCGGGGAGATGCCGAAGAAGCCGGGGTCGAACTCGGTGGCCGAGTCGAGGAACCCGCCCTGTGCCACGTACGAGGTGCCGGGGTGGTCGGGGTCCGGGTGGATCAACCGCTCCAGGTCCCAGCCGCGGTCGGTGGGAAAGTCGGACATGGCGTCGCGGCCGGAGGCGACCAGCCGCCACAGGTCCTCGGGCGAGCGCACCCCGCCGGGAAAGCGGCAGCCGATACCGACGATGGCGATGGGCTCCCGGTGGGCCGCCTCGAGTTCTCCGAGCTTCCTCCTGGTCTGGTGGAGGTCCGCGGTAACCCATTTCAGGTATTCCCGGAGAGTGTCTTCAGTCGCCATTAACGCCACCTTTTCGGGCCGGAAAAAGACGACCAGATACCGTCCACAGACGCTTCAAGCCGCGACACCACAGCCCATTCAGCCCGACCACGAATTGCAATAATCAACAGCGTTGCAGTGCCCACCAGGTCCTACTTCCCGGAGGAAGGTAAGTTCCGGCCGGCAGCGGTCACAACCCCTAGCGTCCCCTACGGCCGCCCCTAGCAGGACCACCGCCGGAGCGGTCGCAGGCTGGCCTGCCAACGCCCCGCCGCCGGCCCCGCGGGGCCGGCGGCGGTGGCAATGTCAGCCGCCGCGGCCGGCCCCGTGGGCGCGCCCCACAAATGGGCGACCAATTGTTCAGAAAACCCCGCCGGCATTGCCGCCGGGACCGCCGAGCTCCCGATGGATGAATTCGAAGATCTCGGCGTCGCTGGCCCCCTCGAGCGTCTGCGTCACGGGGGCCTCGGCCGGTGCGGGCCGGTCCTCGCCCCAGCGGGCGATGAACGCCTGCAACTGCACCAGCAGCTTCTGCCGGGTCAGCTGGTCCGGGGCGCTGGCGGCGAACAGGCCGTCCAGTTTCTCCAGTTCCGACAGCAGGCCGGCGGTCGCGGTCGCCCCCTCCTCCACCACGAGGGTGCGCAGGTGGCGGGCCAACGCCAGCGGGGTCGGGTAGTCGAAGACCACGCTGCCCGGCAGGCTCACCCCGGTGGCCGCCCGGAGCCGGTTACGCAGCTCCACCGCGGTCATCGAGTCGAAGCCGACCTCGCGGAACGCCCGCGCCGGGCCGAGCTCGCCGGTGCCCGGGTGGCCGAGCACCGCCGCGGCCTGGGTGACCACGAGGTCGACCAGGACGGCGTCCCGCTCCGCGTCGGCGAGCGGCCGCAGCCGCTCGCGCAGCGCGGCGGCGGCCCCGTCGTCGGCCGGCTCGTCGGTGTGCAGGCCGCGCAGCGCCTCCTGCGCCTCGGGAACCTCGCCGAACAGCGGCCGGGCCCGCACGGCGGCGACGGCCGGCACGAACCGGTCCCACCGCACGTCGGCCACGACGAGCTGCGCGCCGTCAGCCACGGCCCGGCGCAGCGCGGCGACCGCCAGCTCCGGGTCCATGCCGGGCAGGCCGCGCCGGCCGAGCTGCTCCAGGTCGGCGTCGGCGAGGCCGTCCGCCCAGGGGCCGAACGCCACCGACGTCACCGGCAGGCCGGCGAGGCGCCGGTTGGCGGCGAGAACCTGGAGCAGGGCGTCGCCCGCCGCCTGGCCGGAACGGCCGCCGGAGCCCCACACCCCCGAGGTGGACGAGCAGAGCACCAGCGCCCCCAGGGCCCGGTTCTCCAGCTCGTCGGCGTACCGGGGGATGTCGCCGACGGTGGCGAGCAGGTCCGCGGCGAGGTCGGCGAGGGTCAGCTCGGCCAGCGGCACGGTGCCGGTGTCGGCCGGTACGTGCACCAGCGCGGTCACCGGCCGCCCGTCGGCGGCGAGCTGCTCCATCCGGTCGGTCAACTTCCCGCCGGCCGGCTGGTCCAGCGGCACCACGGCGGCGCCGTGCCGGTCCAGCCAGGCGGTGGTGTGCCGGCTGACCGCCCCCGCCCCGCCGGTCATCAGGACGGTGCCCTGCGGGG
>NZ_JBFAVI010000271.1:0-5571 GCF_040679695.1 Micromonospora sp. NPDC052213 | reverse complement strand
GCTGCCACCCGCCGAGGTGGCAGCGGCGCGGGGCGGTGGTTCTGTCGCTACCGGACGGTGGTGAAGCGGCGCAGTCGTAGGCTGTTGGCGACGACGAAGACCGAGGAGAAGGCCATCGCGGCGCCGGCGATCATGGGGTTGAGTAGCCCGGCTGCCGCCAGTGGCAGGGCGGCGACGTTGTAGGCGAAGGCCCAGAACAAGTTGCTCTTGATGGTTCGCAGGGTGCGGCGGGAGAGCCGGATCGCGTCCACGGCGGCCATCAGGTCGCCCCGGACCAGGGTCAGGTCGGACGCCTCGATCGCCACGTCGGTCCCCGTGCCCATGGCAAGACCGAGGTCGGCCTGGGCCAGGGCAGCGGCGTCGTTGACTCCGTCGCCAACCATTGCCACGACCTTGCCCTCTGCTTGGAGCCGCTTGACCGCGTCGACCTTGTCGGCGGGCAGCACCTCGGCGATGACCTGGTCGATGCCGACCTCGGCGGCCACTGTTCGGGCGACGGTGGTGTTGTCGCCGGTGAGCAGCACCGGGGTCATCCCGAGCGCACGGAGCTTTGCGATCGCCTCCTTGCTGGTGGGTTTGACCACGTCCGCAACGGCCAGCACTCCCCGTGCAGTGCCGTCCCAGCCGACCACGATCGCGGTCCGCCCGGCCGCCTCCGCAGCGGCGGTGGCCCGCTCGATGTCGACCGGCACCTGCCAGCCCTGTTTGCCAAGCAGCCGCAGCCGGCCGACGAGCATGTCGTGACCGTCGACGGTGCCGCGTACGCCGAGGCCTTCCAGGTTGCCGAAGTCGGACACCTGCGGCAGCGTGCCGTGCTGCTCGGTGGCGGCGCGGGCGATTGCCTGCGCGATCGGATGCTCCGAGGCCGCCTCGACGGCTCCAGCGAGGCGTACCAGTTCGTCGCTGTCCTGCCCGTCCACGGCGATGGCGTCGACGAGGGTCATCTGGCCGGTGGTGACGGTGCCGGTCTTGTCCAGCACCACCGTGTCGATCCTGCGCGTCGACTCCAGCACCTCAGGCCCCTTGATCAGAATGCCGAGCTGGGCGCCGCGGCCGGTGCCGACCAGCAGGGCGGTCGGGGTGGCCAGGCCGAGGGCGCACGGGCAGGCGATGATCAGGACCGCGACCGCGGCGGTGAACGCGGCGGTCAGCCCGGCGTCGGCGCCAATCCACCAGCCCAGGGTGCCCGCCGCGAGGGCGATCACGATCGGCACGAACACGCCGGAGATGCGGTCCGCCAGGCGCTGTACGGCCGCCTTGCCGGTCTGCGCCTGCTCGACCAGCTTGGCCATCTGGGCCAGCTGCGTGTCGGCGCCGACCCGGGTTGCCCGTACCACCAGACGGCCGCCGGCGTTGACCGTCGCCCCGACCACCGCGTCACCAGGGCTGACCTCGACGGGGACGGACTCGCCGGTCAGCATGCTGGCGTCGACCGCAGAGGCGCCTTCCTCGACCACGCCGTCGGTGGCGATCTTCTCTCCTGGACGTACGACGAACCGGTCTCCCACCGTCAGCTCGGCGACCGGCACGCGGATCTCCACCCCGTCACGAAGCACCGCGACGTCCTTGGCGCCGAGCTCGAGCAGGGCTCGCAGCGCCGCGCCGGCGCGGCGCTTGGACCGGGCCTCGAAGTACCGGCCGGCGAGGATGAACGTCGTGACACCGGCGGCGGCCTCCAGGTAGATGTTGCCCGCCCCGTCGCTGGGGCCGATGTCGAGGCTGAACGGGTGCGTCATGCCCGGCGTGCCGGCGGTGCCGAAGAACAGCGCCCACAGCGACCAGGCGAACGCCGCCAGGGTGCCCATCGAGATCAAGGTGTCCATGGTGGCCGCACCGTGGCGTAGGTTCGTCCACGCGGCCTTGTGGAACGGCAGCGCACCCCACACCACGACGGGTGCGGCGAGGGTCAGGGACAGCCACTGCCAGTTGGTGAACTGCAGCGCTGGCACCATCGCCATCGCGACCACCGGCACGGACAGCGCCAGCGACACCCACAGCCGGGTCCGTAGCCCGCTCAACTCATCGACCGCGGGTGTCGCCTCGACGGGTCCCTCCCCAGGCGGCTGGGGCGGCGTTGGCAACCGGGCGGTGTAGCCGGTCTTCTCCACCGTCGTGATCAGATCGGCCGGCGTCAGGCCGTCGGGGAAGGTCACGCTCGCCTTTTCGGTGGCGTAGTTGACCGTGGCGGTGACCCCGTCCATGCGATTGAGCTTCTTCTCGATGCGAGAGGCGCAGGAGGCACAGGTCATCCCCCCGATCGACAGTTCGATCTGATTCGGCGCCACCTGCAAGCGGTTACCGACGGATGTCATGTCGTTGTCTCCTTACCCGTGGGTGTGGCCCGGCCCGCCGTGGCCGGCGGACGTGGTGGGCGCCGGTGTGGCGGCACTCGACGCAGTTCCGGCCGGGCCGGTCTGTCCGGCCTGCCCGGCCACCGCGGTGAACGCGGCGGTGCGGACCTTCCCGCCGTGCTGGAAGTCCAGGAACAACCGGTACGCGCCGGCGGACGGGACCTCGGTGTGGAAGGTGACCTGCGGCCCGGCCGCCGTACGCCCGTCGCCGGGCGTGCCGTCGGGGTGCACGTGCAGGTACGCCAGATCACCGTCGCGCAACGCCACCAGGTGCCCGTAGGCGCCGAGGTACGGCTCCAAGTCGGTCACCGGCCGCCCGTCCTTGTTGACCGACAGGGTCAGCGTCGAGGACCCGCCGGGCGTGAGGTCGCCGTCGAGCGTGACGGCGTAACCGTCAACGGTCGCGGTGCGGGCCGGGGTCGGCAGCGACGCCGGACGGTAGTCCCCCGGTGCCGGCACGTCCACGCCGAGGGTCAGCCCGTCGGCGTGCCCGTCAGGCTGGAAGTCGGCGAATACCCGGTACTGCCCGGGCGCGGCGACCGCGATCGGCACCGACCAGGTGCCGTCGGCAGCCAGCGTCGGATGCAGGTGCTGGAAGCCGGCCAGGTCCCGGCGCACCACGATCAGGTGCAGATCCTTGTCGTGGCTGGTCACATACCGGGTGACCGGGGCGCCGTCCGCGCCCAGCACTCGGAAGCGGAACTCCTCAGGCGCACCAGTGGCCAGGGTCGCGGACACCGGCGCGAGCCGGTAACCATCCTGGGTCACCTGCAGGCCGGCCGGCAGCTGCCCACCCCCGCCGGTCTCCCCGGCAGCGCTGTGCTCCCCGGCAGCGCTGTGCTCCCCGGCACGAGCGTTGCCGCCGGCGTGAGCGTCGTCGTGTGACGCCGGCGCGGCCGGGGCCGTCCCGGCCGCGTCTCCGGCCCCGAGGGCGGCCGTGAACACCGCCGCCAAACCCAGCGCGTACGCACCCAGCTTCATCGAATTTCGCATGACTACCTTCCCAGTTCGTAGCCGGCCTCGTCGACCGCCGCGGCGACCGCCGCGTCGTCCAGCGGCCGATCGCTGGTGACGGTCGCGGTGCCGTTGGTCAGATCCACCTGCACGTCCGTGACGCCGGGGATCTTGCCGATCTCCGACCCGACGGAGTTGACGCAGTGCGAGCACGTCATGCCGATAACGGTGTAGGTCCTGGTCTCCATGACGACCGCCCTTCTATTGATGTCGATGACACTCGCGGCTCGGCGGCCCGAGCCGCCGTCCGCCCGATGTAGAAAGGTTATCCATACCCCCTAGGGGTATCAAGTCCCGGTCTCGGTGATCGGGACCACGCTCGGGTCTGCCCCGTGCGGGTGGCTCACAGCTCCAGTGGGTTGCCCGCCGCGACCCCCCGCTTCAGGCGGACGAAGTCTCTTGGCGAGTTCACCGCCACCGCGCCGACCAGCAGGCCGTTGGCGGTGAAGCCGACCGAGAACTGGTCGTCCTCGAAGGTTCCGGTGACCAGCTTCGCCTCCTCGGCCAGATGCGGCAGCCCGGCGATCTGGATCCGTGCGCCGTGCACGTTCGTGGCGAACGAGGGCACATCCGCGAACGGCGTGGCGTGCTCTGGCCCGGCCAGCAGGTTCAGCGCGGCCGCCGCACCCTGGTCATTGGCGTTGGCCCAGTGCTCGACCCGGACCAAGGTGTTGCCGAACAACTGGTGTGGCCAGCGGGCCACGTCCCCGGCGGCCACGATGTCGTCCGCGCCCCGGGCGTGCAGAGTCGGCTCACACACCACGCCGTTCTCAACGGTGAGGCCGCTACCGTCCAGCCATTCGGTATTGGGCACCACACCCATGCCGGCGACCACGAGGTCCGCCGGAATCACCGCTCCGTCCGCAAGCCGTACGCCGGCGAGCCGCGTCGTGCCGTGGAATCCGGTGACGCGCACGCCAGAGACAAGGTCCACGCCGTTGCGGCGGTGGTGGGCGCCCAGCCAGCGGGCGGCGTCGGCGCCCAGGGCGGCGAGCATGGGGTGCGCCGCGCTGTCGACGACCGTGACCGCATGACCGAGGGACCGTGCGGTCGAGGCGAACTCGCCGCCTATGAAGCCGCCGCCGATCACCACGACCCGCCGCTGGCGTTCTGCCAGGGCGGCGCGCAGAGCGAGCGCGTCTTCGAGCGTCCGCAGCGTGTGCACGCCGGCCGGGTGCTCGGCCAGCCGCCGCGGCCGGGCTCCGGTCGCGATGACGAGGCCGTCATAGGGAACCACCGTGCCGTCATCCACGACCACCGCCCTGTCGACGGTGTCCAGGCGCACCGCCGTCCTGCCGCGTAGCCAACGCCCGTCGAACTCCTCTGCCCCGGGCAAGACGACATCGTCGTCGCCCCGCAGAACGCTCTTGGACAGCGGCGGCCGGTTGTACGGGTCGTGCGGCTCCGCGCCGATCAGCGTCACTTCACCCGCAAAGCCCTCCCTGCGTAGAGCCTGAACGGCACGCAGCCCGGCCAGCGACGCCCCGACCACGACTATCTTGTCCACCTCGCACCTCCATGCGTCATACCCCCTCTGGGTAGCCGACAGCATATACACGTAGGGGGGAGGGGTATATGACGCCGGCAAGCGGCAGGCGACGCGTCGCGGCGAATGCCCCTGTCTCGCCGTGGTTGCGAAGACATCTGCCATGACGTACGGTCGGACGCAGAGATACCCCTGCCGGGTATGAGTGAGGAGTGCGATCGTGAGTACAACCGTGTACAAGGTCACCGGCATGACCTGCAACAGCTGCGCCAACAAGGTCAAGAACCTGCTCAGTGAGCTCGACGGCGTCGACGCCGTCGAGGTGGACCTGGCCGCCGGCCGCGCCACGCTGCGGGCGGGCCGCGACATCGACGATGCCCGCGTCGTCGAGACACTCGAAGAAGCCGGGTATGAGGCGGCTCGGGCCTGACCGTGGCCCCGGCCCGGGTCGACGCCGCGCTCCCGCCCCTGTCGGCAGTGCGGCGTCGACCTGGCTGTCGCCCCGATGACCGCCGCCGCGCCGACGGCAAGACTGACTGGGAATACCCCCCGGGGGTTGGCTATAGTTGACGGATGACCGCCACGCCAACCCCGACCCGGGGATACACCGCCAGCAAGGACCAACTGCTCGCGCGGCTGCGCCGCGTCGAGGGGCAGGTCCGCGGCATCGAGAAGATGGTCGACGACGACCGCTACTGCATCGACGTGCTCACGCAGATC
>NZ_JBFAVI010000270.1:0-5673 GCF_040679695.1 Micromonospora sp. NPDC052213 | reverse complement strand
GGCGCAGCGTGCCTCGGCCAGGGCGGCGAGATCACCGTCGTCGGCGACGGCGGTCGCCGCGTCGGGTAAGAGGCGGCGCAGCGCGCCGGTGAGGTCGAGGCCCGCCCAGCCGGGGCGCCCAGGCCAGGTGGTGACGGTGCCCCCGGTGTCAGTGGTCGCCGGCATGGCCACCCCGACCGCGTCCACCGGCCCCCACCGGTCGAGCAGCCGGTCCACCTCGACGGCCAGCACCGTCAGGTCGTCGGCCGGGTCGGCGGCCCCCCGGGGCCAGCGGAAGGTCCGGTCGTACGCCGGCCGGCCGGCCGCCTCGGCGCGCAGCGCCACCTTGGTGCCGCCGACGTCGACGCCCAGCACCCCGACGGGGCCCCGCCGGTCGGGCCCGGCGGCGGGACGCTGCGGGTCGGGCACGGCGACTCAGCCCTTGAGCACGTGGAGGACCACCAGCGCCACCGCGGCGACGGCGAAGACCACCGGCGTCAGGGTCTCGGCGGCCGGGTCCTTCACGCGGGCGTGGTAGACCACCGCGCCGACCATCTGCAGGGCGATGCCGACGGCCGCCGCGATACCCAGCGGCGCCCAGATCAGCCCGAGCAGCAGCCCGGCGATCGCGGCGATCTCCAGCACCCCGAGAACGCGGGTCAGACCGGGGGAGACGCCCAGGCGGTCCATCCGCTGGCGCATCTGCGCCTTCCCGGCCAGCTTCGGCACGGCGGTGCTGACGAAGACCGCGGCGAGGATGACGGTCAGGGCGATGACGGGAATGTGCATGTGAGGTCCTTCGGGTGAGGTGGGAGGACGCGGACGACCGTACCGGTGCCGGATGGGCGCGGCCGGCGGCGGAGGCCGGCGCGCCTGGTCCTCACCGGACGGTCGCGACGAGGGCGCGGGCGGCCAGCCGGTAGCCCAACGACCCGAGCCCGACGATGACGCCGCTGGCCAGCGGGGCGATGACGGAGTCGTGCCGGAAGCTCTCCCGGGCCCAGACGTTGGACAGGTGCACCTCGATGAAGGGCCGCGGGTAGTTGGCCAGCGCGTCGCGCAGGCTCCAGCCGGCGATCATCAGCGCGCCCGGGTTGACGATGGCGCCGACGGTGTCGTACCGGCTCTGGATCGCGCGGATCAGGGCGCCCTCGCAGTCGTGCTGCTCGGCCACCACCCGCCAGCCTCGCGCGGCGACCTCCTCGCCGACGGCCCGTTCGATGTCGTCGAGGGTGTCGGTGCCGTAGATCTCCGGCTCCCGCCTGCCGAGGATGCCCAGGTTCGGGCCGTTGAGCAGCAGCACGTCCGACACGCTTCACCTCGCGGGGGCGCGGGTCCTGTCCCGGCAGGACCCGATGAGTGGTCCTCCGCAGTCTTACTGCGCGGCCGGCGGGGGGCGACCCGGCGACAGCCCGCGCGCGGGTGGAGTAAGGGGTACGTAGGGGCTGTTAGGGGCGGTGACCCGGCGCCCCGTTCGGTTACCGTCCTCCCTGCTGAAGCGACGCCGCCAGCTCCACGGGGGCGTCACCTACCTCGAACCGGCCATCCAACGCCCCGGTGCGCCCGGACCGCGTACCGGCGGTCCCGGGTCGTCGCGCCCGATGTCCGGCGAAGCCCCTGGTCTGTCCGAGTTGGGAAGTGGGAAGTCATGAGTGGTCAGCCCTCGACGGTGTCGGAGTTCCCCGAGTGGCCGCAGTTCGGTGACGAGGAGCGCGCCGGTCTGATCCGCGCCCTCGAGCAGGGCCAGTGGTGGCGGATGGGCGGTAGTGAGGTCGACTCCTTCGAGCAGGAGTTCGGCGCCTACCACGGCACGCCGCACGCGCTCGCCGTCACCAACGGCACCCACGCCCTCGAGGTCGCCCTGGAGGTGCTCGGCGTCGGCCCCGGCACCGAGGTGATCGTCCCGGCCTTCACGTTCATCTCGTCGTCGCTGGCCGCGCAGCGCCTGGGCGCCGTCGCCGTGCCGGTCGACGTCCACCTGGACACCTACAACATGGACCCGGCCGCGGTCGAGGCCGCCATCACGCCGCGCACCAAGGTCATCATGCCGGTGCACATGGCCGGCCAGTTCGCCGACATGGACGCGCTGAGCAAGCTCGCGGCCGACGCCGGGGTGGCGCTGCTCCAGGACGCCGCACACGCCCAGGGCGCGCAGTGGCAGGGCAAGCGGGCCGGGGCGCTCGGCTCGGTGGCCGCGTTCAGCTTCCAGAACGGCAAGCTGATGACCGCCGGCGAGGGCGGCGCGATCCTCTTCCCCGACGAGGAACTGCGCGAGCGGGCGTTCCTCGTGCACAGCTGCGGCCGGCCCCGCACCGACCGGGACTACCTGCACAGCACCACCGGCTCGAACTACCGGATGGGCGAGTTCACCGCCGCCGTGCTGCGCGCCCAGCTGGGCCGGCTGGACGAGCAGATCGCGGTGCGCGAGCAGCGCTGGCCGCTGCTGGCGAGCCTGCTCGCCGAGATCCCCGGCGTGGTGCCGCAGGGGCGCGACGAGCGCGGCGACCGCAACCCGCACTACATGGCCATGTTCCGGGTCCCCGGGATCACCATGGAGCGCCGCCGCGCCGTGGTGGACGCGCTGATCGCGCGGGGCGTCCCCGCGTTCGTGGCGTTCCGGGCCATCTACCGGTGCGAGGGCTTCTGGAAGGCCGGCGCCCCCGACGAGTCGGTCGAGGCGATCGCGGCCCGCTGCCCCAACGTCGAGCAGATCCACGCCGACTGCATCTGGCTGCACCACCGCACCCTGCTCGGCACCGAGCAGCAGATGCACGAGATCGCGGCCGTGCTCGCCGACGTCCTCGCCGGATGACCGGCCTGCCCTCGGCCGCCGCGACCGACCGCCCGGTGCGGGTCGCGGTGGCCGGCCTCGGGTGGGCCGGGCGGGAGATCTGGCTGCCCCGGCTCGCCGCGCACCCGGGTTTCACGGTGACCGCCGTGGTCGACCCGGAACCCGGCGTCCGCGACCGGGCCCGCGACAGCCACCACGTCCCCGCCGCGTACGCCGACGTCGACGAGCTGCCGGTCGGCGCCGCCGACCTGGTGGTGGTCGCCGTGCCGAACCACCTGCACGCCGCCGTCGCCGCCCGGCTGCTGCGCCGGGGCGTACCGGTGTTCCTGGAGAAGCCGGTCTGCCTGACCTCCGCCGAGTCGACCCTGCTCGCCGAGGCGGAGCGCGACGGCGGCGCGGTGCTGCTCGCCGGCAGCGCCGCCCGCTACCGGGCCGACGTCCGGGCGCTGGCCGACGCGGCCGGCGAGCTGGGCCCGATCCGGCACGTCGACGTGGCCTGGGTCCGCGCCCGGGGCGTGCCCGACGCCGGCGGCTGGTTCACCCGGCGCGACCTCTCCGGCGGTGGCGCGCTGGTGGACCTCGGCTGGCACCTGCTCGACACGGTGCTGCCGATGCTCGGCCCGACCCGCATCACCCACGCCGTCGGCAGCGTCTCCGACGACTTCGTCAACGACAGCGGGGCCCACGCCGCCTGGCGCAGCGACGCCGACACCGCCGGCCGCGCCCCTGGCGACGTCGAGGACACCGCCCGGGGTTTCCTGCTCACCGACACCGGCGCGTCCGTCACCCTGCACGCGTGCTGGGCCTCGCACGAGGCGCTGGACCGTACGACGATCACGGTGCACGGCGCGGCCGGCTCGGCGACGCTGCGCTGCACGTTCGGCTTCAGCCCGAACCGGGACCCGGAGCCGGTGCTGACCCGCACCCGCGACGGCGAGACCGTCCGGCTGCCGCTGCCCGCCGAGCCGATCGGCACCGAGTACGCCCGCCAGCTCGACGCCCTCCCCGGCCTGCTCGCCGACCTTGCCAGCCGGGGCGCGGCCGTCGCCGAGGCGGGGCGCACCATCGACATCATCGAACGCATCTACCACTGCGCCCGGCCCACCCGGCCGGAGCGGCAGCACGCGCTGGCGGGCCATCGCGACCGGTGAGAACCACCGTCGACCCCACTCGCTTCCGGGAGCAGCCATGAGCCACCCACCATCCACCGTGGACGCCACACCGGCCACCTCCGACGCGGCCTCGGCCGTGGTCGACGGGGCCGGCCCGGCGTCGGCCCGGGGGCCGATCCGGGCGGTCGTGTTCGACCTCGACGGCGTCGTGGTCGACAGCTCGGCCGTGATGCGTGAGGCGTTCAGCATCGCGTACGCCGAGGTGGTGGGGGACGGGCCGGCCCCGTTCGAGGAGTACAACCGGCACATGGGTCGGTACTTCCCGGACATCATGCGGCTCATGGGGCTGCCGCTGGAGATGGAGGAGCCCTTCGTCCGGGAGAGCTACCGGATGGCGCACCTCGTGCCGCTGTTCCCCGGCGTACGGGAGACGCTGGAGACCCTGCACGAGCGGGGCATCCGGATGGCCATCGCCACCGGCAAGAGTGGGCCGCGGGCGCGCTCGCTGCTCGACACGCTCGGGGTGCTGGGGCTGTTCGACCATGTGATCGGGTCCGACGAGGTGGCCCGCCCGAAGCCGGCACCGGACATCGTGCTCCAGGCGCTGGGGCTGATGGACGTGCCGGCGGACCAGGCCATGATGGTCGGGGACGCGGTGATCGACCTGATGAGCGGGCGCGAGGCGGGGGCGACGACCGTGGCCACGACGTGGCACGGCGGGGATGTCAGCGCGCTGCTGGCCGCCGGGCCGGACCTGGTCGCGCACGCGCCGGGGGACCTGCTCGAACACTGCCCGGCGGCGCTCGTTCCCTGACGTCGCGCCGGGCGGCCCTTCGAGCCAGCCTCCCCGGCCCAGATCGTAGCCCGGCTTGCCCTGACGGCCCGATCAGTGCGTCGAGTCGTCGACCGGGGGTCCGGCTTCGAGGAACCGCAGCATGTGGGTGCCCAGCTCCTCCGCGAGGCCGTAGGGGAACTGGTCTGTGCGGATGGTGATGCGCAGGAGGACCTCCCCGTTGCCGGGCAGCACCTCGACGAGGAGGCCGCCCGACCATTCCCGGGCGTACGGCTCGACGACCTCCTCGGTCCGGCAGCCGGGCAGCTCAAGCGGAAGCACCACGTTGTCCTGGTACGCGAAGCTGGGCAGGCTGGTGATCACCTCGCCCCGGAGGCCGAAGGTCGGGTCGGCGGTCATCTCCAGGAAGGGGACGTCCTGGGCGGCCATCAGCTCGTCGACGGTACGCTGCACGGTCCGGACCAGGTCTCGCTCCGGCCCGTCGAACCGGACGCGGAGGCAGTTGGAGTTGATCCTGCTCGTGAAGGTGGAGTCGAGGATGCGGCTGCCGCGTTGGGCCACGATCATCAGTAGGCCGATGTCGTCCTGTTGGCGGAGGGCGCGCAGCGCGGTGGCGTAGGCGGCGGCGAAGTAGGCGGAGCGGCTGAACCGGTGTTCGCGGGCGGCTCGGTCCCAGCGGTCGAGCACCTGAGGCGTGACGGTGACGGTGTGTCCGGCCCTGGGGCCCCAGGCCGGCGGCGGTGGCAGCGCCGCGCCGGCCCCCTGGCGGGGCAGGCCGCGGAGCTGTTCGCGCCAGTAGGCCCGTTGCGTTTCCAGGTCGGCCGCGGCGCGCAGCCGGCTGTACTCGTCGTAGAACTGGCGCAGGGTGGGTGCGGGGCGGTCCCATGCGGGTGTCTGGCCGGCCTGGCGTGCGGTGTAGGCGTGGCTGAGGTCGTGGACGAGGAGGGCGTGTGACCATCCGTCGAAGGCGATGTGGTGGATGCCGATGCCGAAGAGGA
>NZ_JBFAVI010000269.1:0-5757 GCF_040679695.1 Micromonospora sp. NPDC052213 | reverse complement strand
GGGCGGCTGCCGGATCAGCCGGTACGCGGCGGCGGTGGCGCGCGGTCGGGTCAGCCGGCGGCGTTGCGGAAGACCGGGTAGTAGCCGCCGGACTGGCCGGCCGCGGTCGGGTGGTAGGAGACGCCGAGGTTGAGGTAGTTGAGGGCGTGCAGCCACTTCTCGCCGTAGCTGCAGAGCTGGTGCCCGACGAAGGCCGAACGCACGTCGGCGAAGGTGAAGCCGGCCGCGTTGGCCGCGCTGCGGGTGATGTCGTCCACCAGGTTGATGGCCTCGTTGATCTTGGCTCGCGAGGTGGCGCTCAGCCCGACGCAGACGGTGCCGAGCTGGTAGAAGACCGGGTACCCGACGACCACGACCCGGGCGTTCGGGGCCCGGGTCTTGATGCCGTTGTAGACGTTGCTCAGCAGGCCGGGGAGCTGGGCGCGGGCCTTGTCCTCGGCGGCCTGCACGGCGGCGACGCACTCGGTGGTGCCCTTGAGCACGCAGGTGGTCATGATGTTGGAGTAGCCGACGTCGTTGCCGCCGACCGTGATGCTGACCAGGCTGGTGGTGGAGCTGAGCGCGGAGAGCTGGGTGTTGATCACGCTGGTCGTGGTGGCGCCGGAGCAGGCGACCGAGCGGTACGAGGCGGGCTTGACGCTGGCGGCGTACAACGCGGGGTAGGCGTTGGTGCTGCGCTGGCAGGAGCCGCTCTCGCTGGTGTAGCTGCCGGCGCCCACGCCCGAGGCGTAGGAGTCGCCGAGGGCGACGTAGCGGTCGGTGGCGGCGGCCTGGGCGGGGGCCGTCATGGACAGGCTGACGCCGAGAGCCGTGGCGAGGCTCAGGGCGAGGGTCACGAAGCGAGTTCTCCGCACGTCGCACTCCGGGGGTGAGAGGGATCGGTGCGAGATTGATATCACTAAATATTTCCCAGCGAAAGATCCTTGCGGTGATCTTAGGGGTGCCGGCAACGGTTTCCGGGTCCGCCACCCCCGTACCGCCGCGTCCGCCCACCCCGCGCCTCCAGGGGTCGGACGCCCCCGGGCACGCCCACCGTCCCCTACCGAACCGGCGGCGGCCGACCGGGCGGAAGGGGGCCGGCTCGGCGGCCGGGCGCGAACCCGGAGGGGCCCCACGTCCGGGCCCGCGATAGCGTCGGCGCGGCGCGGCACCCGACCGGCGGGACGGGCGGCCCTGGGCGTCGGCCATCGACACGGAGGCGCGGCATGACGGAGATCGGCGGCACCACCCGGCTGTACGCGCTGCTCGGCGACCCGATCGCGCAGGTGCGCGCCCCCGGCCTGCTCAATCCGGTGCTGACCCGCCGCGGCACCGACGCGGTGCTCGTCCCGGTCCACGTCGCACCGGCCGACCTCACCCCGGTCGTACGCGGCCTGCAACGGGTGGGCAACCTGCACGGGATGCTGGTCACCGTGCCGCACAAGGCCGCTGCCCTGGCCCTCGCGGACCGGGCCAGCGACCGCGCCCGCCTGGCCGGCAGCGCCAACGCCCTGCGGCGCGAGCCCGACGGGACCTGGACCGCGGAGACCTTCGACGGCGACGGGTTCGTCCGCGGGCTGGCCACGGCCGGACACCACCCCCGGGGCCGCCGGGTGTGCGTGGTGGGCGCGGGCGGGGCGGGCAGCGCCATCGCCGTCGCCCTGCTCGACGCCGGCGTGGCGGAGCTGCGGCTGGCCGACACCGACCCGGGCCGGCTGGAGACGCTGCGGCGACGGCTGTCCGACGCGTACCCGGACCGGGTCACCGGGGCGGCGCGACCGCGACTGGCCGACGCCGACCTCGCGGTCAACGCGACCCCCCTCGGGCTGCGCCCCGACGACCCGCTGCCGTTCCCGGTGGCCGAACTGCCGGCGGACGCCGTGGTCGCCGACATCATCATGACCCCGGCGGAGACGGCCCTGCTGGCCGAGGCCCGCGCGCGCGGCCTGCGGGCGCACCCCGGCGAGCCGATGCTCGCCCACCAGCTCGACTCCTACCTCGCGTTCTTCGGGCTCTGACCGGCGCCTGGCCGCCGCACGCTGACGCGACCGCCGGCCCACCGATGGGGCGCCGGGCGGGTGGGGTGGTCGGTGCGATCGTCACCACGGTGCGGGGCCGTGCGCACTGGCAGGATGGCCGCTGTGGACCTCGACTCCGGCGCCGGGCTGCTGCACCGGCTGACGTCGTACGTGCCGAACCGCGACTGGGACGTGCCCGGGGACGACCCGCGGATCCGCCACGACCTCGTGCCGAACGACCCCGAGACCCTGCCGCCGCAGCTCAAGGGCTATCCGGACGGCCTGCCCGTCGTCGCCCTGCCGCGCGACCTGCCCGACCCGGGGATCCCCGCGACGGCGGTGCTCGCGGGCGTCGCGGGCCGGGCGCAGCTCCTCGACGCCGCGCAGCTCGGCCGCGTGCTCTTCCTCGGCGCCGGCGTCGTCCGCACCGCCGAGCGCCACGGGCGGCCGTTCCTCTACCGGGCCGCCGGTTCGGCCGGCGCACGCTTCCCGCTGGAGGTCTACGCGAGCACCCGCGACGTCGCGGGCGTCCCGGACGGCGTGCACTGGTACGACCCGGCGCGGCACGCGCTCGTCCAGGTCGCCCCCGCCGCCACCGGAGCGGCCACCACGCTCGTGGTCACGGGCGTGCCGTGGCGGACGGGGTGGCGGTACGCCGAGCGCGGCTGGCGGCACCTCTACTGGGACGCCGGGACGCTGCTGTCCCAACTGTCGGCGGCGGCCACGAGCGCCGGCCTCGCGCCACGGCTGCGGACGCTGTTCCCGGACGCCACGCTACGCCGCCTCGTCGGCGCGGACGGGGTGCACGAGTATCCGCTCGCCCTGCTGTCCCTCGGCGACGGCGAGCCGGCGATCGGCCCCACCGCGGCGGCGGTGCCGGGTGAGCTGCCGCCGGTCGAGCTGCCGCTGTGCACCGCCGCGCAGCGCGCGGGCGAGCGGGACACACTCGGGGAGCCCTGGCCGGAGGCGCCGCCGCTGCCGGAGTTCCCGCCGTCCGACCCGCTCGACGAGGTGGTGCGCCGGCGCGGGTCGCAGCGCCGTATGGACCGGTCCCGGACGCTGCCGCGCGCCCTGCTGGAGTGGCCCCTGGCCGCCGCCCTGCGCGGCGTGCCGGTGCCGCACTGGGTGGCCGTGCACGGCGTCGACGGTGTGGCGCCCGGCCTCTACCGCTGGCCCGACCTGACGACGCCGCTGCGGGCCGCGGAGCTGCGCGGCGAGCTGCTGCGGGTCTGCCTGGACCAGGCGCTCGCCGGCGACGCGGCGTACGTCGTCGTCGGGGCCACGCCGCTGTCGTCGCTCGACGACCGCGGCTACCGCGACGCCCAGCTCGCCGCCGGGCTCGTCGAGGGCCGGCTGCACCTCGCGGCGTACGCCCTGGGCGCCGGCGCCTCCGGGATGACCTTCCTCGACTCGGAGGTCCCGGGCCTGCTCGGCGAGCCGGACGACCTCGCGGCGCTGCTGTTCACGTGCGTGGGCGTCCCGGAGTACGCGTCACGCGCCGGCGGCGGGCCGGGCCGCCCGGTCGAGGTCCGTCCGGTCATGCCCCGCAACGGCGGGTCCTGACGAGCAGGGCAGAGGCACGCTCGGGGCCGGCGGGCGGCGGTCAGCGGGTCGGCGTCCCAGTTCGGTCAGCGGTCGGCGGTCAGCGGGTCGACGGGACGGTGTCCCAGCCGGCCGGCAGGGCCGGCACCGGCCAGGCCGGGTCCGGCCGCCAGGACGCCCACGCCTCGTCCCACCACCGCTCCCCGGCGTCGAGCAGGGCGGCGATCCGGTCGCCCTCGGCGCGGATCGCGTCGGCCATCCCCGGATAACGCCCCTCTTCCAGGCGCTGGGCGAACATCTCCACGTCCTTCCAGACGTAGCGGGCGGCGTCGGCCGGCCACCAGAGGTCCAGCTCGTGGTCGAGGGTGTCCACCCCGATCGGGGTACGCCGGAACGGGTCCTGGAGGTTGAAGTACCACCCGGCGAAGGCGCGCTCCGGGCCGGTCCAGAAGACGTCGACGGAGTGCGCCTCGCCCGGGCGGTGCAGCATCAGCTTGCCGTGGCCGCTCCACGCCCGGTGCCCGGCGACCTGCCACGGGTGCCGCCCGCACGGGAACCGCCCGGTCTCGGGGAAGCCGAACTCCGCGCCCGGGGGCAGGTAGAGCACGAGCAGGTCGGGCGAGTCCTCGACGCAGACGGTCGGGCAGGCGAACCACACCTCGCCGTGCAGGATCTCGCGCCGGACCACCACGTCGCCCGGGGTGAAGCGGTGCCCCTCCCCGGTCCGCCCACCGTCCCGCTCCACCCGACCCGGACGTTCCACTCCCCCAACCTACCGAGTGCCGGCGTCACAGTTCGGTCAGCGGGGCCGGGAGACAACCGTACGGGCTGCGGGTCGGCGCCCGGCGACGGTGGATCCGGCCGTGGCGAAGGGGTTCGGCGTCGCTCCCGTCCAGTGCTGGAGGACGGCGGTGCCGGTCTGCCGCCGCTCACCGTCCACCGTGGTCGTCCCGCTGCTGACCACGTAGAACCGCCCGTCGCCGAGCGCCTCCAGGCCGAAGCTGCCCGGCCCCTCCCAGCCGCGGATTCCGGTGGCCGGATCGGCCAGCCCGGCCGGGGCCAGCGGGACGATCTGCCCGGTCGCGCCGTCCGGCTGGCCGGTGATCACACCGGTCTGCGGGGCGACGGTGCCGTCGATCGCGTAGAGCGTCCAGTTCGGAAACTCCGGCTTGCCGCCCCGGTAGACCGCCATCAGCCACCGGCGGGTGTGCCGGTCGTACTCCAGGTTCTGCACGCCGAAGGTGGTGTTCCCGGTCCGGACGAAAACCTTGGAGTACGGCTGCCCGGGCCCGCTCTGGTGTGGTGCGGTCTGGCTCAGCGGGCGGGCGAAAAGACCCCACCGCCGCACGTCGTAGGCGAGCAGCACCTGGTGGTCGTTGTCGGTACGCGTGGTGTTCGGGTAGACGCCGTAGGCGACCATCAGCACGTTCCGCCCGCCGGCGGTGCCCAGCGCCGGCCCGAACGAGACCCCGTCGATGCCGCTGGCGCCGTACCGGTGGTCGGCGGTCTGCCCCGTGTCGCCGTCGAAGACGCCGTCGCCGTCCAGGTCCGCCGTGAAGTCGTCGACGACCTCCTTCAGGTAGACGGTGGTCATCACCCCGTCCGTCTCGGCGTTCATTCCGACCCGGGTGATCCGGGCGACGTCGAAGATGGCGATGTAGAAGGCCCGCTGCGCCTTGTACTCCAGCGAGCCGTAGACGCGGCCGTCCTCCGGGTTGATGTCCAGGTCGCCGAGGTGGCCGGTCAGGCCGGTCACCGTGCCGACGACCCGACCGTCGAGGTCCGTCTTGACCAGGAGGTTCGTGAAGGACCAGTAGGCGTGACCGCTGCTCCAGTCGACCGCCACTCCCTGCACGTGGCCCGAGGGCCACGCGCCCCCGTACACCGTCGCCGGCATGTTCGGGGGCGCCACCGCCGGGCGCGACGTCCCGACGGCCACGCCCCGGCCCGGAGTCGGCATCGGGCCCGCCGTCGCATGCGGCGGGGCGACGGCGCCGGCCAGGACGGGAATCGCCAGGACGGCAGCCGCGGCGGTGAGGGTCCTTCGCATGTCTCTCCGTTGCTCAAGAGGATCGAACAGCGGGAGATCCTATGCGAGCTTCCCGAACGGCGGGTGCCCGGATGATCATCCGGAAATTTCGCCCGTCCGGGCGGTGACCGCCCCGATCACCGCCCGGACGGGCACGGGGCAGGGCACGACACAGCGCGCCGGGGCGGC
>NZ_JBFAVI010000268.1:0-5801 GCF_040679695.1 Micromonospora sp. NPDC052213 | reverse complement strand
CCTGCTGCTCCCGCGCCGGATGTTCAGGGGCCGGGGGCCCGGCCCCGACACGGGCTCCCCCCCGCGTGTGCTCGGGTCCCGGGGCGACGCACAGCGTCGACCAGGGACCCTTGTTTTGCCCCCTCCGGGCGCGTCCACGGGGCGGGCTAGGCTGACCGCCATGACGGGCAGGCTGGCAGCGGTGAACCTCGGCGGTGTGACCGAGGCGGAGTGGGCGGGCGACGCGAGCGGGCGCACCGGCATCGACAAGCGGCCGGTGGACGGCCCCGTGCTGCTGCGCGCCGACGGGGTGGCCGGCGACTTCATCGGCGAGCGCGCCCACCACGGCGGCCCGGACCAGGCGGTCTACGCGTACGCCGAGGAGGACGCCGGCTGGTGGGCGACCGAGCTGGGTCGCGCCATCCGTCCCGGCGGGTTCGGCGAGAACCTGACCACGTACGCGGTCGACGTGACCGGAGCGGTGATCGGCGAGCAGTGGGCGATCGGGTCGGCGCTGCTCCAGGTGACCAAGCCCCGGACGCCGTGCACCACCTTCGCCGGCTTCTGGGGCGTACCGGACCTGATCAAGCGGTTCACGGTGCGGGCGAAGCCCGGGGCGTACCTGCGGGTGCTGCGCGAGGGCGAGGTCGGCGCGGGTGACCCGGTCGAGGTGGTCGACCGGCCCGCGCACGGGGTGACGATCGGCGAGGTGTTCCGGGCGTTGAACCTGGAGCCCGACCTGCTGCCCCGGCTGCTCGACGCGCCGGAACTGCCCGAGCCGATCCGGGAGAAGGTGCGCCGCCGCCTCGCCCGCCGCCGCTGACCCGCCGCCTCGCCGCTGACCCGCCGCCTCGCCGGCGGTACGGGTGCCGGAGGCGTGGGAACGCGGAACGGGCCCCGTCCCGTGGGGGAGGGGCCCGTCCGGTGTCGCCTCGGCGGGGAGCCGGGTTACCGGCTCAGCGGAGCCAGGGGATGCTGCGGTCGAGCAGGCCCCGCTGCTTGAGCTCCTTGCGCAGCGGGATCTCGTCGTCGATGTAGCCGTCCCAGTTGATGCCCCAGTAGTTGGCGGTGTGGGTGCCCTCGCCGCAGAGCTGGCGCTGCACCGGCGTGCGGTTGGCCCACCACTCGCCGTCCTTGTCGATGTGCAGCTCGTCCAGCGGGCGGATCCACCGGTAGGTGTAGCCGACGAAGAGCATCTTGCGCGTGATGGTCGACAGGTTGGTCGACCGGGAGTGCCACTGGCGGCGGTCGAAGATGAAGGCGTCACCCGGGTTCGCGGTGATCTCCACCGTGCCCTCCGGGTCCGGGTTGTGCACGGAGGTGTCCTCCGGGCGCGGCAGCGAGTTCCACAGGTGGCTGCCCGGGATCACCTTGGTGGCGCCCCGGCCGTTCTCCGACAGGTCGGAGAGCACGTAGGCCACCTTGAGGGAGAACATCGGCCGGGGAAGGTTCGGGTCCATCGTCTCCGGGTCGGAGTTCTGCCGGTACCCGTCCTGGTGCCAGCCCCAGTACGGCTTCTCCGGCTCCAGCGCCGGCGGGGTGACGTCCAGGTGGTTGTGGTGGGTGTAGATGTTCCAGCCGGCGAGGCCCCACATGTACGGGAAGGCGATCGGGTGGGTCAGCAGGTCGCCGAAGAGCTCGTCCCGCTCCAGGAAGCCCAGCAGGTGCAGGGTGCCGTCCTTGGTGGTGTTGCCCTTGGCCTCTTCCTCGGCGTAGACGCGGTCGACCGCCGCCTCCAGCGCCGCCCGGTGGTCCTCCGTCAGGACGTTGCGCAGCAGGAGGAAGCCCTGCTCGTGGAACTCCTTGCGGTCGGTGTCACTGATCGGTTCGTAACCGGTCCGGTCGCCGTAGTCGAACACCTCGACGTCCCCTCCCCATCGGGCGAAAACCATTGCTGGCACAGGCCGCCGATCGTAACGCGCTGGTTCCGGTGCGGGGTACTACCCCGCGTGATATGCGACCGTTGCCCGAACCGTGGGGAGTTGAACCGCTACAATCCGTTGCCCTGAGGGGGGTCGCCGGGGCTTCTGTCCTGGAATGACGGATTGTGCGGTGACTGCCGGTAAGGAGATGAGAGTCCCTACGCCTCGGCGAAGACCTCGGCGACCACCCGGTCGCCGGTGGCATCGTCACCGACCTGGTTCCAGGTGCCGTCGCGGGCGGTCCACTCCAGGCCGCCGAAGCGCACCCGCTTCACCCCGTGGTCCTGCGCGTGGGAGACGAGCCAGTGCGCGTAGCGCCAGCCCCGGCGCTCGTCGGCGGCGGGGACCGTGAGGCCGGTCAGGTCCGCCGCGGTGGTGGCGGCGGCCAGGCCCCAGTCGAGCGACAGCCCGCGGGTCAGCGCGGTCGCGGCGGCCGCCCCGCGCATCGCCGGGTCGCGGCCCACCGTGCAGGCCACCGCGCCGGTGGCGTGTCCGAGCAGGGCCCGTGTCAGCACCTCCGACTCGTCCGCCCACTTCTGGTACGCCTCCGGGAAGGCGGAGCGCTGCACCTTCTGCGCCGCGTCGGTGACCCGCATCCGCTCCCAGCCGCGCACCTTCTTCAGCGCGGCGTAGAACCGGTTCGCCGCGTACCGGGGGTCGCGGATCTCCTCCGGGCTGCCCCAGCCCTGGCTCGGGCGTTGCTGGAACAGCCCCACGGAGTCGCGGTCGCCTCCGGCGAGGTTGCGCAGGCCGGATTCCTGGTACGCGGTGGCCAGCGCCACCACGACGGCCCGCTCGGGCATCTTCCGCTGGATGCCGATCGCCGCGATCGTCGCCGCGTTGGCCATCTGGTCGGCGTCCAGGGCCACCCGGCCGTCCGCCTGCACCGTGCACGTCCGGCTGGACAGCGGCAGGCGCAACTGCCCACCCACCTGCCGGATGACGAGCCAGATTCCGACCACGGCGACGAGGACGAGGACGACGCCGCCCGCCACGACTGCCCGAGTTCGCACCCACACCCCCTGTTCGACAGTCCGACAAGCGTACGTCCCCCGTGGTGCCTGCCGGGTCGTCCGACCGGTTCCCGCCGGCCCGCCGCGCGCGTGGCACCGGCCGTCGGGGCGCTCCCGAGGGCGCCGAACGGCCCCGGTGGCGGGCCCGGATGTTCCCGTTTCCCGCGCGCCCTCACCTCTCCCGCACGGCCGTGGCCGACGACGTTCCCTGCCGCCTACCGGTCGACGGCGTCCGCGCCCGCCTACCGGTCGGCTGCCTACCGGCCGACGGCGTCGCCGTCGGCGGCGGGAACCCAGCGGGCCGGCCGCTTCTCCCGGAACGCCAGCACGCCCTCGCGGCCCTCCTCCGAGAGGAAGTACCCGGTCGAGAGGGTGGACAGCCCGGCGACCTCCTCCCGCAGGTCGGTCGCGGGCGGCCGGCGCAGCAGTTGCTTCGCCCCGGCCAGCGCGCCCGGCGCGCCCCGGACCAGCGAGTCGCAGTAGGCGGCGACGGCGGCGTCCAGCCCGTCGGCCGGCACGGCGGCGGTGACCAGGCCGATCTCCGCGGCGCGCCGGCCGTCGAAGGTGTCCCCGGTCAGGTAGAGCTCGGCCGCCGCGCGGGGGTGCAGCCGGGGCAGCACGGTCGCGGAGATCACCGCCGGGATCACCCCGATCCGCACCTCGGTGAAGGCGAACGTCGCCTCCTGCGCGCACACCGCCAGGTCGGCCGCCGCGATCAGGCCCAGCCCGCCGGCCCGCGCCGGGCCGGCCACCCTCGCCACCACCGGCTTCGGGCACTCCCAGACCGCCGCGAGCACGTCACCCAGCATCCCGGCCGGCACGCTCCCGCTGGCGTACGCGGCGGCGGTCTCCTTGAGATCCGCCCCCGAGCAGAAGACCGGCCCGGTGTGGTCCAGCACGACCACGCGTACGGCGTCGTCGGCGACCGCCTCGGACAGGCCGGCCAGCAGCTGGGTCATCAGCGGCGTGGAGAGCGCGTTGCGGTTGTGCGGGCTGTCCAGGGTGAGGGTGGTCACCCCACGGGCCGTGGCGGCCCGCACGAGCACGTCGGGAGAGGTCATGCCGGGCACACTAGTGGCCATGCCCGGCGTCCTTCCAGAAGGCGAATCCGTTCCCGTCGACGGCTCGCTGCCCGCCGCCGCCACCCGCGCGGTCGGCGCGCGCGGCTTCGGCGTGTACGTGCACGTCCCGTTCTGCGCCAGCCGCTGCGGCTACTGCGACTTCAACACCTACACGGCGGCCGAACTGGGCGGCGGGGCGAGCCGGGAGGGCTACGCCGACACCGTGCTGGCCGAGCTGGCGCTCGCCGGCCGGGTGCTGGGCGACGCCCCGCCGCCCCGGGTCGACACGGTCTTCGTCGGCGGCGGCACCCCGACCCTGCTTCCCGCCGACGACCTGGCCCGGATCCTCGACGGCATCGACCGCACCTGGGGGCTCGCGCCCGACGCCGAGGTGACCACCGAGGCCAACCCGGAGTCGGTGACCCCGGAGTCCCTGCGGGCACTGCGGGCGGCCGGCTACACCCGGATCTCGCTGGGCATGCAGTCCGCCGCGCCGGGGGTGCTGGCGATCCTCGACCGCACGCACAGCGCCGGCCGGGCCACAGCCGCCGCCCGGGAGGCCCGCGACGCCGGGTTCGCGCACGTCAACCTCGACCTCATCTACGGCACGCCGGGGGAGAGCGAGGACGACTTCGCCGCCTCCCTCGACCAGGTCGTCGCCGCCGGGGTGGACCACGTCAGCGCGTACGCCCTGATCGTGGAGGACGGCACCCGGCTCGCCGCCCGGATGCGGCGCGGCGAGTTGGCGTACCCCTCCGACGACGTCGCCGCGGACCGCTACCTGGCCGCGGAGGCCGCCCTCGACGCGGCCGGTTTCTCCTGGTACGAGGTGTCGAACTGGGCCCGCGGCGACGCGGCCCGGTGCCGGCACAACCTGCTCTACTGGACCGGCGCCGACTGGTGGGGCCTCGGCCCGGGGGCGCACAGCCACGTCGGCGGCGTGCGCTGGTGGAACGTGAAGCATCCCACGACGTACGCGAAGCGGCTGGCCGGCGGCGAGTCGCCCGGCCTGGCCCGGGAGGTGCTCACCGCCGACGAGGCGCACATGGAGGACGTCATGCTCCGGCTGCGGCTCGCCTCCGGGCTGCCGCTGGACGCCCTCGACGACGCCGGCCGGGCCGGCGCCGAGCGGGCGCTCGCCGACGGACTGCTGGCCGGCCCCGACCACGCGGCGGGCCGGGCGGTGCTGACCCTGCGGGGGCGGTTGCTCGCCGACGCGGTCGTCCGCGACCTGCTGCCCTGAGGCGCGGAGGCCCACGCCGTGTGGCGGCGCGTGGCCGGTCCGGCCGGGGGAGCGGCCGGCCCGGCTCACCTGGTGAAGCTGTAGGCCATCGGGTAGCGGTAGAGCACGCCCTCGTTGGCCTTGACCCCGGCGACGATCCCGAAGATCAGCGGCACCAGCCAGACGAGCATCGGGACGAAGAACAGGATCCCGCAGGTGATCAGGGTGAGCACCCAGCTCAGCACGCCCACGATCGCCCAGGTGATCTGGAAGTTCAGCGCCGCGACGGCGTGCGCCCGGACGGTCGGCGACTGTTGCCCCCGGGCCATCAGCGCGATGAGCGGCGCGACCCAGCCGAGCAGGCCGCCGCCGACGATCACCCCGACCGCGCCGCCGAAGTGGGCGATCAGGGCCCAGTTCTTGTCCTCGTTGTTGGCGTAGCCTCCGGTGGGCGCGCCGTATCCGCCGCCGGTCGGATAGCCGACCCCCGGCGGGGGGTAGCCGCCCGGCGGGGGGTAGCCCCCGGGCGCCCTGTCGTACGTCGTGTCCGCGTACTTCCTGATGCGGATCCGGCCGACGGAGCCGGCGCCCGCCCGCGGCGGCC
>NZ_JBFAVI010000267.1:0-5879 GCF_040679695.1 Micromonospora sp. NPDC052213 | reverse complement strand
AGGCGGTGGCGTCGGCCGGTCGCGGCGTACGCGCCGCGCTCATCGTGCCTCCCGTGGACCGGTGGTCGGGCATCGCTGTCCGCTACCCCGGTCCCCGGGAGGCGAATCGTGGCGGGCCGCCCGCCGGGTCACGCCAACTGTTGGGCGCAGAACCGGGGGCCGAAGTCCAGACCGGCCATCGGCGAGTCCTCGCGGTGCAGCAGGTTCTTCTCGGTGAGCAGGTGCAGTGGCGCGCGCAACTGCTCCTCGGTCAGCCCGGCCTCCTGGGCGATCAGGTCCGGGTACGGCACCTGCCCGCGCGCCTCCAGGGCCGCGACGGCGTCGTACACCCGTTCCTCGACGTCCGACAGTTGGACCTGCCGCATGATGTCCTCCTTCGCCTTGCCCGCCCCACGGGCGGTTGCGCCGCGCGGTTACCCCGTGGCCGGCCGAAGATGCCCACCCGATCGGGCGGTGATCCGGTCGCGCCGACGCCCCCGGAACCGGCCTCCTGGCATACGCTGCACCGGTGATCATCTGGGATCTCGCCGTCGTCGGCGCCGGCCCCGCCGGCCTCTCCGCCGCCCATGCCGCCGCCCGCGCGGGCCTGCGCACACTCGTGCTGGAACGGGCCGCCCACCCCCGCTACAAGACCTGCGGGGGCGGCCTGATCGGCACCTCGCTCGCGGTGGTCGCCGACCGGATCGACGTCCCGGCGCACGACCGGGTGGACCGGGTCACGTTCACCCGGGACGGGCGACGCCGGTTCACCCGACGGCACCCCGACGGCCCGCTGGTGACGATGGTGCGGCGTGAGGAGTTCGACGACCGGCTGCGCGTCGCCGCGGTCGCGGCCGGCGCCGAGGTCCGTGAGCGCGCCGCGGTCCGCGCCGTCGAGCAGGACCCCGAGGTCGTACGCCTGCGGCTGGCCGACGGGGAGACGGTGCGGGCGCGGGCCGTGGTCGGCGCGGACGGCTCCTCGGGCGTGACGGCCCGGCACGTGGGGGTCCGCCACCGGCAGGTCGACCTGGGACTGGAGTTGGAGTTGCCGGTGCCGCCGCGGGAGCAGGACCGCTGGCGGGGCCGCGTGCTGCTGGACTGGGGCCCGCTGCCCGGCTCGTACGCCTGGGTCTTCCCGAAGGGCGACCGGCTCACGGTCGGTGTGATCGCCGCTCGGGGCGAGGGGGAGCGGACCCGGGCCTACCTGCGCGCGTTCGTCGACCGGCTGGGTCTGTCGGGGGTGGAGCCGGCGCACGACTCGGGGCACCTGACCCGCTGCCGCGCCGAGGACTCCCCGCTGCATCGGGGCCGGGTGCTGGTGGCGGGCGACGCGGCGGGGCTGCTGGAGCCGTGGAGCCGGGAGGGCATCAGCTACGCGCTGCGCTCCGGCGAGCTGGCCGGCGTCGCGGTCGCCGCGGGTGACCTGGCGGGCTACGAGCGGGCGGTGGCGCGGGACCTGGTGCCCTCGATGCGCGCGGGGCACCGGCTGCTGGACGTGTTCGCGCGTCGGCCGGAGGTCTTCCACGCGCTGCTGGCGACCCCGCCGGGCTGGCGGATGTTCGTGCGGTTCTGCCAGGGGCGGGCGAGCTTCGACGAGACGTTGGGCAGGGCCCCGGTGCGGGCGGCGCTGGCGCTGCTGGACCGGCTGCCGGCCCCCCGCGCGCCGCTGGCGAAGCTGCCGTCCTGACCGGGTGGACGGAGGTCGCCGACCCTGTCTTTCCACCCAGGATCCTAGGATGCTCTAGGGGTGGTGACGCCGGGCGCCCCGGGCGGAGAATGACGGCGTCGAGGGGGGAGAGCAGATGGCAGAGGACCGCTCCGAGTCGCCGTTCACCGACGACGAGTACGCCTTCCTGCGGCACGTGCGCTTCGGCGAGATGCCGCCGGCGGTCCCGCCCGAAGAACGGGTCGCGCTGACCGAGACCGAGCCGCGCCGGGACCGACCGGATTCGGAGGCTTCGGACCGGTGGGACCTGCGGCACGGTGCCTGACGGCGCGTCGCGCGCGACGGCGTCGCCTCGTCCGCGCGCGACCAGCCCGGGATGTGGGCCGGTACGCGGACGGGCCGCGGGCGATCCGCCCACGGCCCGTCCGGTGATCGTCGGTCAGAAGACCGGCACGCCCTCGCGCACCAGCTTCCAGTTCGGCTGGTAGAAGTCGGCCGGGTCGATCGCGCCCTCGGCCTGCGCCCAGTCGATCAGCAGTTGACGGATCTCCTGCTGCTCGTTGTAGACCTGGGTCTTCACGATGCCGGGGAAGTTGCCGCCGCCGCTGCGGCGGTAGTTGTTCACCGCCACCACGAACTGCGCGTTGTCCGCCACCGGGGTGTCGGTGCCGGGCAGCACCAGGCGGGTGATGCGCTGGCCCACCGGCCGGGAGATGTCGATGTCGTATTCCAGGCCGGAGAAGACGTCGTAGTTGTAGTCCGGCACCGCCGGGTCGCTGATCGTCTCCGGGTCGACCGGGGCGCCCGGGGCGAGGGTCCGGAAGTACTTCGCCGAGTACTCCAGGTAGGCCCGCACCTCGGCGCCGCTGAGCACGACGGCCTCGAGGGTGTTGTCGAAGACGTACAGCCCGGCCACGTCGCGGATCTTCACGTCGCCGGCGGGGAAGACCGCGGTCCGGCTGAACGGCGCCGCGATCGACAGCACCGGCAGGGTCGCGTACGACGTGCCGGTGAGCGCCTGGCCGACCACCTCGGTCTGGACGTGGTTGATGAAGTCCAGGATCGGGGTGTCCTTGTACCGGCTCTCCGCCGCCGACAGTTCCACGGTGGAGCGCGCCACGACCTGGTTGACGTACGCGACGGTCTTCTGGTGCTGGGCCCGCACGGCGGCGAGGACCTTCGGGTCCTCCACCACGGTGTTGGTGTTCAGCAGGGCGGCGGTCTTCTTGGTGATCTTCCACCGGCCCTTCTCGCGGGCCAGCGTGAAGTCCATCCGGCTCAGCCGTTGGCCCCACTTCGACGGCTCGGTGAGCAGCACCTGCTCGCCGGTCCGCGCGTTGGTCACGAACTTCTCGGCGACCTCGGCGTGGGCGTGGCCGAAGAGGATCGCGTCGATGCCGGGGACCTGCTCGGCGATGAGCGCCGTCGGGTTCTCGTTCGGCAGCTCCGGGCCGTAGCTGGAGGTGCCGCTGTCGCCGCCGTGCGCGGAGATCAGCACGATGTCGGCGCCGCGCTCCCGCATGATCGGGACGTACTTCGCGGCCGTGGCGACCATGTCGTCGAACCGCAGCTGGCCCTCGACGTTGGCCTTGTCCCAGATCGCGCTGCCCGGGTTGGTCAGGCCGAGGATGCCGACCCGCAGCGGCGGCGCGGCGAAGCCGACGGAGACCTTCTTGATGACGAACGGCAGGAAGGCCGGCTTGCCGGTGGCGACGTTGACGGCGTTGGCGGCCAGCGCCGGGAAGCCGAGCTGGGAGATCCACCTGGCCAGCAGCGGCAGGCCGTAGTTGAACTCGTGGTTGCCCAGCGTCACGGCGTCGTACCCGAGCACGTTCATGGCGTTGGCCATCGGGTGCGTCGCCCCGGTGGTGGTGATCGGCTCCTGCTTGGCGTAGAAGGTCGCCAGCGGCGTGCCCTGGATGGTGTCGCCGGCGTCGAGCACCAGCGTCGCCTTGCCCCGGCGCTCGGCGCGGATCTGGTTGACGAGGGTGGCCAGCTTGGCGACGCCGACGTCGTTGTGCTTGCTGTCGTCGTACTCGGCGTCCTTGTAGTAGTCCCAGTTGTAGACGTTGCCGTGGGTGTCCGAGGTGCCGAGGATCGTGAGGTCCCAGGTCCGCGACCGGGCCGCGCCGGCCGCCTGGGCGGGGGTGGCGGCGATCAGCGGGACGCTCGCCGCCGCGGCCGCGGCGGCGAGCACCGTCCGACGCGACGGGCCGGAGGGAGAGGTCATGACGTGC
Organism: Micromonospora sp. NPDC052213; assembly: GCF_040679695.1. Lineage (NCBI taxonomy): Bacteria > Bacillati > Actinomycetota > Actinomycetes > Micromonosporales > Micromonosporaceae > Micromonospora > Micromonospora sp. NPDC052213. Next base: position 1,997 of record NZ_JBFAVI010000267.1, on the reverse strand, counting down.
CCTTCCATGGGGTCGGGGCGCCTGGTGGGCGCCGAGCGCACCCTAACGAGCGGCCGTCACTCCTGCCACAGCAGCCCGAGGTGTCCCACACCACCAGCGTCCGTGGGCCGCTCGGTGTAACACCGCCCCGGCTGTTTCCGCCCGCCGGTTGCGGGTAGGGCGGTGGGATACCAAAAACCCGAGCAGGTGCGCGAGGAGACGTCGGTGAGCGAGGACCAGCACACCCCGCAGGACCCCACCAGCCAGTACGGCCAGCAGGAGGGGCAACCGGGGCAGCAGCAGACGCCGCCCGGCGCGACCGGCAGGATGACCCCGAAGCCGGACCACGGCGAGGAGTCGTACCACGGCAGCGGCAAGCTCGACGGCAGGCGGGCCGTGATCACCGGTGGCGACTCCGGCATCGGTCGCGCGATCGCCATCGCGTACGCCCGGGAGGGCGCCGACGTGCTCATCTCCTACCTGGGTGCGGAGGAGGACGCCGACGCCCGGGAGACCGTCCGGCTGGTCGAGGAGGCCGGCCGCAAGGGCGTCGCCGTACGCGGCGACATCACCGACCAGCGGCACTGCGAGGAGCTGATCGAGCGGGCCGTGCGGGACCTCGGCGGGATCGACATCCTGGTCAACAACGCCGCCTACCAGATGGCGCAGGAGAAGGGCATCCTCGGGATCAGCGACGAGCAGTTCGACCGGGTGCTCAGGACCAACCTGTACGCCATGTTCTGGCTCTGCAGGGCGGCGGTGCCGCACATGTCCGAGGGCTCGACCATCATCAACACCTCGTCGATCCAGGCGTTCGACCCGTCGCCGCAGCTGTTGGACTACGCCACCACCAAGGCGGGGATCGCCAACTTCACCAAGGCGCTCGCCGCCGACCTGGCGGAGCAGGGGATCCGGGTGAACGCGGTGGCGCCCGGCCCGATCTGGACGCCGCTGATCCCGGCGACCATGCCGCGGAAAAAGGTCGAGCAGTTCGGCCAGGACACCCCGGAGGGGCGCCCCGGCCAGCCGGCCGAGCTGGCCCCGGCGTACGTCTTCTTCGCCTCCCAGGAGTCCAGCTACGTCACCGGCGAGGTCCTCGGCGTGACGGGCGGCCGCCCCACCAAGTAATCCCCGCGCCCCCCGCGCCCGGGTCAGCGGGGCCAGACGGCGAGGCGGGCGCGGACGCGGGCGACGGCGGCGGCGTCCAGGCCGTAGCGGGCGAAGCGCCGGTCCGGCAGCCGGTCCAGGTAGCGGCCGGCGGCGCGGACGTCCGACGGATCCAGGGCCGGGTCGAGCTGGCGGGCCAGCTCCAGCAGCTCCGCCACGTCGTGCTGCTCCAGGGCCGCCGCCACGTCGATGTAGTCCCGGACCTCCCGCCGGTTCACCAGCGCGGCGGTCTTGTTCGCCATCAGGTCCCGCACGTCCATCACCGGGCCGAGGTCCATCACCACCGGGCTGCGGTGCCGGTCGAGGCGGGCCAGGCTGAGCCGGATCCGCCGCCCGTCCCGGCTCACCACGAAGTCCTTCAGGTCCCGGTCGAACCCGTCGAACAGCTCGGCCAGCTCGCTGTCCGGGTCGGCGTCGCTCACCTCGAAACCGGCCCGCTCCAGCGCCGCCCGCACCCCGTCCGCCGCCGCGGCGGCCGCCCCCTCGACGTCGGCGAAAAGGTCCACGTCCTCGGTCGGGCGGGTCACCAGCCCGTGCGCCGCCCAGGCCACGCCGCCACCGAGCACGAACCGGTACGGCCCGGCGGCGGACAGGGCGACGCGGGCCACCTCCCGGTAGAAGTCGTGCGGGTGCGCGGCGCTCACGCCGTACGCAGACCCCGGTGGCGGATCTCCCACGCCTGGCGTACGCCCCGGGGGAGGTTGAGCAGCCGCCACACCCGGCGCAGGGTGCGCCCGTTGATGAGCACGCGGAGGACGAGGGGCTCGACCCCGCCGCCGCCGACGCGGTGCTCGCCTCCGCGCTGGCGGCCACCCCGGCCGGGCACTCCGTGCTGCTGATCAGCCACCGGC
>NZ_JBFAVI010000266.1:0-6020 GCF_040679695.1 Micromonospora sp. NPDC052213 | reverse complement strand
CCGGCGCCGACCCGCTCCTCGCCGACCTCGAACTGCGGCTTCACCATCAGCGCGAGGTCGCCGTCGGGCCGGGTGCAGCCGGCCAGCGCCGGCAGCACCAGCCGCAGCGAGATGAACGACAGGTCGGCGACCGTGAGGTCGACCGGCCCCCCGATGGCCTCCGGAGTGAGCGTACGGACGTTGGTGCGCTCGAAGACCCGCACCCGGGGATCGTTGCGCAGCGGCCAGGCGAGCTGCCCGTAGCCGACGTCGACGGCCACCACCTCGGCCGCGTCGGCGCGCAGCAGCACGTCGGTGAAGCCGCCGGTGGAGGCGCCCGCGTCCAGGCAGCGCCGGCCGGCAACGGTCAACCCGCCGGGGGCGAAGGCGGTCAGCGCGCCGGCCAGTTTGTGCCCGCCCCGGGAGACGTACTCGGAGCTGGGGTCCTCGCCCGTGACCAGCAGCGGGTCGGCGGGGTCGACCATCCCGGCGGGCTTGCGGGCGGGCACCCCGCGCAGCTGGACCCGGCCGGCCTCCACCAGCGCGGCGGCCTGCTCCCGGGAGCGGGCCAGGCCGCGGCGGACGAGTTCGGCGTCCAGCCGGTTACGACGTGCCATGCGTGGTTCTTCTCCGGTCCGGTCAGGCCTGGTCGATGGTGGCGAGGGTTTCCCGCAGCGTCTCGTACGCCGCCTCGTACTGCGCGATCTGGTCGGCCGGGGCGAGCGTCGCGGCGTTGGCCATCGCGCGCACGGCGGCGTCGACGGCGGGGTGGCGCGCCTCGTCGAGGTCGTCGAGCGGCTCGGGTCGCGGCGGCCCGGGGCGCGGTCCGGGTGTGGGGCCCGGCCGGACAGCGGGCGGCGGGCCGGGACGGGCACCCGGCGGCGGGCCGGGACGGTGGGGGCCGGTCACGACCCGCTCCCGGCCGCGGGGCGGATCACGCCTCGCCGCCCGGCTGCTGCCTGCGGGCGGACGCGTTCTTCACCGGCCGGGCCGGCCCGGCGTCGGCGCCCTGGGCCTTCGCCGGCTGAACCTGCTCGACGTCGACGCCCTGGGACTTCGGCGTCGGGACCTGCTCGACGTTGCCACCCTCGGCCGGGGCGACGGCCGACGGCGCCCGCTTCGCCACCGCCTTCTTGGCCACGGCCTTCTTCGCGACCGCCTTCTTGGCCACGGCCTTCTTGGCCACCGCCTGCGTCGCGACGGGCGTGCCCGGACCGGCCGTGGGGGGCGCGGCCGGCTCGGCGGCGCCCGGGGCCGCCGACGGGGTGGCGGGGGCCGCGGGGGTCCTGGCCTCCCGGAGCTGGCGCTCCAGCTCGTGCACCCGGCGGGTCAGCTCGGCGACCTCGTCGGCGGTGGCGAGCCCCACCGCGCCGAGGGCCCGGTCGACCTCGAACCGGACCAGCTTGGTCAGCGCCTCCCGATTCGCCGCGCCGGTGGAGACGAGTTCCTCGGCGAGCGCCTGCAACTGGCCGGCGGTCGCCCCGCCCGAGCCGACGAGGCGGCGCACCGCGTCCTGGGCCTTCTTCCGGGGCGCCTCCGTCAGGCCCATGGCCAGCTCGAGGTAGGCGCGCCACGCGTCCTGCATGCCTGAGTCCTTCCGCGGGGCGGGGGTGTGCAGGTGTCACGCTACCGGGCACCCCGCGACGCCCCGTGCGGTACGGTGCCGGGGACGGCGTGGCGAACGGCGAGGGGGCGACAGTGGCCAGCGTGGACGAGTGCCGGCAGGCGTTGCAGGAGCTGGCCGCCCGGCTGGACCGTAACGCGGAGACGGTGCGGGAACGGATCGACCTGGACCGCACGCTGGCCTGCCGGATCACGGACCTGGACACGGCCTTCCACGGCCGGCTCGCCGACGGCCGCCTGGTCGACCTGGTCGACGGCGACGACCCGAAGGCGAAGATCGCGCTGAGCACGAGCAGCGACGACCTGCTCGCGTTGGTCCGCGGTGAACTCGATGTCACCCGCGCGGTCACGTCCCGGCGAGTGTCGATCAAGGCGAACCCGCTCGACCTGATGAAGCTGCGCAAGCTGCTCTGAGCCGCGGCCGAGGCAGCCTGCGCCGAGCCCCGGCCGGGGCAGCCCGACCGCCGGGTAGAACCGGGCCGGGGGTGTTCGGGCCGGGAGGGCGGGACCGTTCAGGCGGACAGGCCGAACGCGGTCAGCACCTGCCCGGCCGCCGCCGAGCCGGCACGCACCCGCGTCGCGTCCCCGGTCCAGGCCGCCGCGCACAGCGCCGCCACGGCGTCCAGCGGACGGCCCGCCCCGGACAACTCCAGCGCGCCGTCCCGCGACGTCACCGACCACCCGTCCGCCGGGCCCGGGACCCGCACCACCGCCGCCGGGTCGAAGAGCCCGGCGAGGTCCATCGCAACGTACGTCGGCCGGTGCTCCGGCGGGGCGGCGAGCAGCTCGGCCACGTCGCTGACACCGGTGAACACCAGCAGGCTGTCCAGGCCCGCCCGCCGGGCGCCCTCGATGTCGGTGTCCAGCCGGTCGCCGACCACCAGCGCCCGGCCCTCGCCGGCGCGGCGGGCCGCGGTGGCGAACAGCGCCGGCTCGGGCTTGCCGACGACCACGTCGGGATCCCGCCCGAGCGCGGTCCGCAGCGCGGCGACCAGCGCGCCGTTGCCCGGTAGCGGTCCCCGAGCGCTGGGCAGCGTCCGGTCGGTGTTGGTGGCGATCCAGGTCGCCCCGCCGCGTACGGCCACCGACGCCTCGGCCAGGTCCACCCAGCCGACCTGCGGCCCGTACCCCTGCACGACGGCGACCGGCGACTCGTCGGCCCGGGACACGGGCGTCAGCCCGGCGGCGCGGACCTCGGCCCGCAGTGCCTCGGCGCCGACCACCAGCACCGCGGCGCCGGGGGGCAGCCGGTCGCGGAGCAGCTCGGCGGCGGCCGCCGCGGAGGTGAGCACCTCCTCCGGCCGGGCGGGAACGCCGATCCCGGTGAGCAGGTCGGCCACCTCGCTGGAACGGCGTGAGGCGTTGTTGGTCGCGAACGCGACGCGCCGCCCCTCGGCGTGCAGTTGGCCGACCGCCTCGACGGCGCCGGGGATCGGCCGGTCGATCAGATAGATCACCCCGTCCAGGTCGAACACGACCAGGGCGTACCCGTCGACCAGCCGCTCCCCGGCGTCCCCCGTCATCGCTGCGGGGCGTCCGACTCGCCGGTGCCGGCCGACTCACCACGGGTGGCGGCGTCGGCGGCGTCGGTCCCGGTGCCGTCGGCGGCGGGGCCGGCCGCGACAGCGCGCGCCTCGTCGTCGGTCAGCTCGTCGTCGGCCAGGTCGTCCGTCGGCACGTCCGCGCTCCCGGCCTCGTCCCGCTCGTCGGCGGTCCCGGCCTCGTCCCGTCGCCCGTCGTCGTCGCGCTCGGCGTCGCCGGTGAGGTCGGCATCCGGACGGGCCGGCACCGCACCCGGGGCGCCAGGACCGGCGGCGATCGCCTCGGCGGACTCCTCGTCCTCCTCGTCGCCCTCGATCACCACACCGTCGAGCTCCAGCAGGCGCTCGGCGGCGTCGGTCTCGCCCTCGGTGTCCGCGTCGGCCGCCCGAGAGAACCACTCGCGGGCCTCCTCGCGGCGACCGACCGCGAGCAGCGCGTCGGCGTACGCGTAGCGCAGCCGGGCCGTCCACGGCTCGGCCGCCTCGACGGTCAGCTCGGGAACCTGGAGCATGGCCACCGCGGCGTCCTTCTGGCCGAGGTCGCCGCGCGCGCCGGCCGCCACGATCAGCAGCTCGATCGCCACGGCCTGGTCCAGCTTCTCCCGGTCCGCGCCACGGAACAGGTCGATCGCCCGCTCCGCCCGGCCCAGCGCCCGCTCGCAGTCCGCGAGCACCGCCAGGTGGCTCTGCAGCCCGGTCATCCGGTGGTACGTGCGCAGCTCCGCGATCGCGGTCTGCCACTCCCCCGCGTGGTACGCGGCCAGGCCCACCGCCTCACGGACGGCGGCGATCCGGGACGCCAGCCGACGGGCGGCCAGCGCGTGCGCCAGCGCCTCCGCCGGGTCCTCGTCGATCAGCTGACCCGTGGCCACCAGGTGACGGGCGACCGTCTCGGCGACCGGCTTGGCCAGCGACAGCAGCTCGGCCCGGACGTCCTTGTCGAGGTCGGTGGCGACGATCTCGTCGGGCAGCGCGGGAGCCTGGGTACGCTCCCCCTCCGCCTCCGGTCGCTCCCGCCGCTCGTCGCGGCGCTCGCCACCCCGGAAACCGCCCTCACGGCGCTCACCGCCGCGGAAGCCACCCTCACGGTCACCGCCACGGAAACCGCCTTCGCGACGCTCACCGCCGCGGAAGCCCTCACGGTCACCGCCACGGAAACCGCCTTCGCGACGCTCACCGCCGCGGAAGCCCTCACGGTCACCGCCACGGAAGCCACCCTCGCGACGCTCGCCGCCCTCACGACGGAACCCGCCTTCGCGACGCTCACCGCCGCGGAAGCCCTCACGGTCACCGCCACGGAAGCCGCCGCCCTGGCGCTCGCCGCCCTCACGGCGGAACCCGCCTTCGCGACGCTCGCCACCACGGAAGCCGCCCTCGCGGTCACCACCACGGAAGCCACCCTCGCGACGCTCGCCGCCCTCACGACGGAACCCGCCTTCGCGACGCTCGCCACCGCGGAAGCCCTCACGGTCACCACCACGGAAGCCACCGCCCTGGCGCTCGCCGCCCTCACGACGGAACCCGCCTTCGCGACGCTCGCCACCACGGAAGCCGCCCTCACGGTCACCACTACGGAAACCACCGCCGGGCCTGTCGCCACCCTCACGGCGGTCGCCACCACGGAAGCCACCTTCGCGGTCACCGCCACGGAAGCCGCCCTCGCGACGGTCACCGCCACGGAAACCGCCTTCGCGACGCTCGCCACCGCGGAAGCCACCCTCGCGGTCACCGCCACGGAAGCCACCCTCGCGACGGTCACCGCCACGGAAACCGCCTTCGCGACGCTCGCCACCGCGGAAGCCACCCTCACGGTCACCGCCACGGAAACCGCCTTCGCGACGCTCGCCACCGCGGAAGCCACCCTCACGGTCACCGCCACGGAAGCCACCGCCGGGCCTGTCGCCACCCTCACGGCGGTCGCCGCCGCGGAAGCCACCCTCACGACGCTCGCCACCGCGGAAACCGCCCTCACGGTCACCACCACGGAAGCCACCGCCGGGCCTGTCGCCACCCTCACGGCGGTCGCCGCCGCGGAAACCGCCCTCACGGTCACCACCACGGAAACCACCGCCGGGCCTGTCGCCACCCTCACGGCGGTCGCCACCGCGGAAGCCACCCTCGCGGTCACCACCACGGAAGCCGCCCTCGCGACGCTCGCCACCGCGGAAACCGCCCTCACGGTCACCACCACGGAAGCCGCCCTCGCGACGCTCGCCACCGCGGAAACCGCCCTCACGGTCACCACCACGGAAACCACCGCCGGGCCTGTCGCCACCACGGAAACCACCTTCGCGACGCTCACCGCCACGGAAGCCCTCACGGTCACCGCCACGGAAACCGCCCTCACGGCGATCCCCACCGCGGAAGCCACCCTCACGGTCGCCAGCGTCCCGGCGGAAGCCACCCTCGCGCGGCGGGCCCGAACGGAATCCGCCCTCGCGGCGCTCACCGCCACGCTCGCCCCGGAAACCACCCTGGCGCTCGGCGCCGTCACGACGGGGGGCGCCGGCCGCGCGGAAGTCGCCATCACGGGAACCAGACCGGTACCCGCCTTCGCGGCGGTCGCCGCCGGCGTATCCGCCGCGCTGCCCGCCCCGGTCATCCCGGTACGACGGCCGGTCGTCGCGGCGCGGGGCGCCCTCGCGCCCGCCCGCCCGGTCTTCGTAGCGACGGGGACGATCTCCGCCCTGCGATCCTGAACTCACAGGTACATCCTTCCTCATTGCGCCACCTATGGCGCTACGCAGTCGAGGGGCGGCCCCGGTGGGGGGGGCCGCGCCTGGGATTATTTTGCCGCGGTGTGCGACAAACCCACACCCACCCCCGGGGAGTTCCCAAGGCGGGGGGTGGGGTAGGTTGCGGGGTGGGGATTGTAAC
>NZ_JBFAVI010000265.1:0-6022 GCF_040679695.1 Micromonospora sp. NPDC052213 | reverse complement strand
GCCCGACGCGCTCGGCGAACTCACCGACGCTCATCTTGCGTTTCGCCAGTTCGACGTCGTCCGCATCGACCCGCCGGACGGCGGCCTTGACGCGGTCCCGCCCGAGGGTCTGCGCCGCGGCGGTCAGCCGGGGGTCGGCGAGCAGCGCGTCGGTGCGCGGCACCCGCCGGCGCGGATCGGCTGCGACGTCCCCCATGCTCCCTCTTCCGCAGTTTGGCGGAGACGGACGGGAATCGAACCCGCCTGACCCGGGTCCCGGGCCACACCGGTTTTGAAGACCGGGAGGGGCACCAGCCGCCTGAACGCCTCCAGGCAGCAGTGAACCACAGGCCGGGTGGGCGTGTGCGGTGGGGCGTCAGCCCCCGGCGGCGCGCCGCCGGTCGAGGCGTTCCCGCTGCGGCACCACCGTGTACTTCGGATCCTTCGCCGAGGCGACGCCGCCGTAGAAGATGCCGAACCGGGTGGCCACCGACGCGGCCAGCAGGGCCGTCCCGGACAGGGCGGAGACCGCCCGGCTGCGCCGGCCGAGCAGCGCACCGGCCACCCCGGCCGCGGTCAGGGCCCGCCCGGCGCGCAGCAGCCGGCCCGGCCGCCCGGCGCGGTAGGGCTCGCTGAGCAGCCCGAGCCGGGTCTCCACCCGGTGCGAGCCGAACAGTTCCAGGGCGGCGCCCGCCACCGCCATCCGGCGGGCCGGGCCGGCCTGCGCGGTCGGCGCGGCGATCAGCCCCACGCCGGCGCCGCTGGCCAACGCGCTGCCCGCGAACACCGTCGGCAGCTCCCGGTACGCCTCGTGCCAGGACGGCACCGCCGTGTCGGCCAGCAGCACGCCGGTGTACGTGGCCAACGCCGGCGCGGTCGCCGCGGCGGCCAGCCCGGCGGCGTGCCCCACCGGCGGCAGCAGCCGACGTGCGAGCCCGAGCGGCCCCCGCTCGGGCAGCCACGCCGCGCCCTCGGCGACCGCCGCGATTCCGGCGGCCGGGCCGAAGGCGCTGAGGATCCAGGTGCCCACGGACATCGGCGAGGTCGGCTTGGCCACCCGCAGCATGTGGTGGAACCGGGCCGGCCGCCCCAGGTCCTTGACCAGGAAGACGGCGCTGGCGGTGACCGCCACCAGCGAGGTGACCCGGCCGGCGCGGCGCAGCGCGGGCCGCCCGGTGACCTGCCCGCCCGCCGCCAGCAGCGACGAGCCGGCGGCCAGCCCGCCGGTGAACAGGTACGCGGCGATGTCCCACTTCCAGACGGGCGCCTTGAGGATCGGCCGGCCGTAGTAGGAGGTGAACTCGGCCTCCGGGACGGTCAGCTCCTCGCCGCCGCGCCGGCCGCCGCCCCGCCGCCGGGTCCGTCCGGACGCACGGGTCGACGCCGGCGCGCCGGACCCGCCGGGTGGCGCCCCTGGCGAGCCGGCAGCGGCCTCGCCGCGGCCGGCCGGTCCGCCGGGAACGCCGGCGTCGAGGCGATCGCGGAAGCGGCGGAACAGGTCGCCCACCGGGCGGTCCGGACTCACGAGGAACCTCCGACGAACGCGGCGACGGCCGCCGCCGCCATGGCCAGGGCCGCCAGGCCGGCCCGCTTCCACATCCTCGGCAGGTCCCGGGTGGTGACCACCGGGTCCGGGGGCAGGCCGTACACCTCGGGCTCGTCCAGCAGCAGGAAGAACGCGCCGTCGCCACCGACCCCGTCGTCGGGGTCGTGCCCGTAGAGTCGCGCCTCGGTGGCGCCGCGCTCGTGCAGGGTCGCCACCCGGGCGGCGGCCCGCTCCCGCAGCTCGTCGAGGGGACCGTACTGGATGGACTCCGTCGGGCACGCCTGCGCGCAGGCGGGAATCTTCCCGGCGCCGATCCGGTCGTAGCACAGCGTGCACTTCCACGCCCGGCCGTCGTCCTTGCGCTGGTCGATGACGCCGTACGGGCAGGCGGAGATGCAGTAGCCGCAGCCGTTGCAGATGTCCTCCTGCACCACCACCGTGCCGAACTCGGTGCGGAACAGCGCCCCGGTGGGGCAGACATCCAGGCAGGCCGCGTGGGTGCAGTGCTTGCAGACGTCGGACATCATCAGCCAGCGGAAGTCGCTGCGCCCCTCCGCGCCACCGGCCCGCCCCGGCGGCTGCGCCCCGGGCATGCCCAGGAACTCCGGCCCGGCGCTCCGACCGGCCGTCGCGGCACCGGCGAGCGGCGGCCCGCGGTGCCCGGCCGGGCGGGGCTGCTCGACGAACGCCACGTGCCGCCACGAGTTCGCGGTCAGCGCGCCGGTGTTGTCGTACGACATGCCGAGCAGGTCCAGCCCCGAACCGGGGACGTCGTTCCACTCCTTGCAGGCCACCTCGCACGCCTTGCAGCCGATGCAGACGCTGGTGTCGGTGAAGAAGCCCATCCGGGGCGGGGCGTCGACCCAGCCCGCGTCCGGGGCGGGATCGAGCGGCCCGGACAGGCTGTTCGGGTCAGGAAGCATCACGGTCCTCCCCGGCGCCGTCGGTGGGAGCCGGCACCGGAAACGCCCCCGGCGTGAGGGTCGAGGGCGGATGGCCGGGGACGATACCCGCCCGCCGCCGGTAGTCCGCCACCAGGTCCCGCAGGGCCGCCCCGGTGGGCCGCCGCCCCGGACGCACGTCGCAGGTGCCGACCTTGCTCTCCTGGATGAGCACGTTCGGGTCCAGCGTGATCCCGAACAGGTCGTTGGCCGAGTCGCCCGTCACCAGGCCCTCGAACCCGAAGTGGTACGGCAGCCACACCTGGTGGATCACCCGGCCGTCCACCCGCAGCGGGGCCAGCCGGTCGGTGACCAGCACCTTCGCCTCGATCACCGCCCGCCCACTGACCAGGTGCGCCCAACCCAGGTGCGCCAGGCCCCGCTCGGCCGCCACCTCCGGCGACACCTCCACGAACATCTCCGGTTGCAGCTCCGCCAGGGTCCGCACCGTGCGGCTCATCCCGCCCGCCGTGTGGTGCTCGGTGAGCCGGCTGACCGTGAACACGTACGGGAAGACCGCGCCGTGCTCCTGCGGCGGGCTCGGGTTCACCGAGTTCACGGGGTGCGCGTACACCTTGCGGGTGGGGTTGGCCTGCTGCCGGTAGAGCGGGTTGCGCACCGGCGACTCGGCCGGCTCGTAGTGCGTCGGCAGCGGCCCGTCGAGCACCCCGCTGGGCGCGTACAGCCAGCCCTTCCCGTCGCCCTGCATGACGAACGGGTCGTCGCCCGCGATCCCCTCCGGGCCGGTCGCGCCCTCCGGCGGCCGGTACGTCGGCGGCTTCGTCTTCTCGAAGTCCGGCACGTCGTAGCCGGTCCACTCCCCGGCGTCGGGATCCCACCAGACGTAGCGCTTGCGCTCGCTCCAGGGCCGGCCCTGCGGGTCGGCGGAGGCGCGGTTGTAGAGGGTGCGCCGGTTGGCCGGCCACGCCCAGCCCCACTCGGCGGCCACCCAGTCCTGCTCGTGCCGGGGCTTGCGTCGGGCCGCCTGGTTGACGCCGTCGGCGTACACGCCGGAGTAGATCCAGCAGCCGACGGCGGTCGAGCCGTCGGCGCGGGCCTCGGTGAACGTGGACAGCGGGCGGCCCGTCGCCACGTCGTACCCGTTGATCTCGCGCAGCACCGCCTCGGCGCTCGGCTCGGCGTGCGGGCCGTGCGTGGGATAGTCCCAGGCCAGGTCGAGCAGCGCCCGGTCGCGCGGCAGGTCGGAGCCGGCCAGCTTCTCCCGCAGCCGGCGCCCCAGGTGGTAGAAGAACCACAGCTCGGAGCGGGCGTCGCCCGGCGGGTCGACGGCCTTCTCCCGCCACTGCAGCAGCCGCTGGGTCTGGGTGAAGGTGCCCTCCTTCTCCACGTGCGACGCGGCCGGCAGGAAGAACACCTCCGTCCTGCACTCGGTCGGCACGATCTCGCCCGCGGCCACCTCCGGGCCGTTGCGCCAGAACGTGGCGCTCTCGATCATGAACAGGTCGCGGACCACCAGCCAGTCCAGGTTCGCCATGCCCAGCCGCTGGGCGCGGCCGTGCGCCGAGCCCACCGCCGGGTTCTGCCCGAGCAGGAAGTAGCCCTTCACCTTCCCGTCGATCATGTTCAGCACCTGCTGGTACGTCCCGTGGTCGCCCGTCATCCGGGGCAGGTACCCGTAGCAGAAGTCGTTCTCCGGCGTCGCCGCGTCCCCCCAGTACGCCTTGAGCAGGCTGGCCGCGTACGCGCCGGCGTCGCCCCAGGAACCCTTCTGGCCGGGGCGGCGGAAGCTGTCCACCCACCGCTGGAAGGTGGTGTGATCGGCGCGCGGCATCGGCAGGTAACCGGGGAGCAGGTTGAACAGCGTCGGGATGTCGGTGGAGCCCTGGATGCTGGCGTGCCCGCGCAGGGCCAGGATCCCCCCGCCGGGGCGGCCCATGTTGCCCAGCAGCAGCTGGATGATCGCGCCGGTGCGGATGTACTGCACGCCGACGCTGTGCTGCGTCCACCCGACCGAGTAGATCAGCACGCCGGTGCGCTCGCGGCCGGAGTTCTCCGCCCACGCCCGGGCCAGCTCCAGGAACCTCTCCTGCGGGATGCCGCAGACCCGCTCCACCATCTCCGGGGTGTAGCGGGCGAAGTGTCGCCTGAGGATCTGGTAGACGCAGCGTGGATGCTGCAACGTCTCGTCCCGCTCCACCCGACCGCTCACCTGCGCGCCGTGCGACTCGTGGAGCAGCCCCGCCGCGCTGTCCCGCTCCTTCGCGGTGTGCCCGCTGCCGGAGTCGGTTTCGTGGCCCGCGTACTGCCAGGAGTCCTGCACGTAGCTGCCGGTCTCCGGGTCGAAGCCGGAGAAGAAACCGTCGCCGTCCTCGGCGTCGACGAACTGGTCGCTGACGATCGTCGCGGCGTTCGTGTAGGCCAGCACGTACTCCCGGAAGTCCAGCTCGTTCTCCAGGATGTACCGCACCACCCCGCCGAGCAGCGCGATGTCGGAGCCCGCGCGGATCGGCAGGTACGTGTCGGCCAGCGCGCTGGTGCGGGTGAACCGCGGGTCGACGTGGAACACCTTGGTGCCGCGCCGCTTGGCCTCCATCACCCACTGGAAGCCCACCGGGTGGGCCTCGGCCATGTTCGAGCCCTGGATGACGATGACGTCAGCGTTGGCGACGTCCTGCTGGAAGTCCGTCGCGCCACCGCGACCGAAGCTGGCCCCCAGACCGGGGACGGTGGCGGAGTGTCAAATGCGCGCCTGGTTCTCGATCTGGAGCGCCCCCATCGCCGTGAACAGCTTCTTGATGAGGTAGTTCTCCTCGTTGTCCAGCGTCGCCCCGCCCAGGCTGGAGATCCCCAGCGTGCGGTTGAGCGGCCGGCCCTTGGGGTCGACGTCCTCCCACGTCTCGGCGCGGGCCGCGAGGATCCGGTCGGCGATCATGTCGACCGCGACGTCGAGATCCAGGTCCTCCCACTCCGTGCCGTAGGGGCGCCGGTAGCGGACCTTCGTCTGCCGCAGCGGGCTGGTGACCAGGCTCCTGCTGGCCGAGCCCTTCGGGCAGAGGCGGCCCCGGGAGATCGGGCTGTCCGGGTCGCCCTCGATCTGGGTGACCTGCTCGTCCTTGACGTACACGCGCTGCCCGCAGCCAACCGCGCAGTAGGGGCAGACCGAGCGGGCCATCCGGTCGGCGGTCTCGGTGCGCGCCGTCAGCCCGGCCGAGCGCGCCGACTGCGCGGCGGCGCCCCGGCCCAGCGGATCGGTGCCGGTGAGCTGCCGGTAGACCGGCCAGCCCTCGATGAAGGTCCGCAGACCCATCCCGCGACACCCCCTCCCTCGGCCCGAACACCGTCGACCCCTCGCACACTAGGGCAGCCCGCACCCCGGCCGCGACCCGAGACCCCGATCACCACCCGACGGTCACCGTCCGCGCCCGCGACGTCGCCATTGGCGTACGCAGACAGCCCCACCCCCGAGCCGGATCGGCTCGGGGGGTGGGGTGATGTCGGCTGGTGAAGATGCGCCGCTGGCCGGCGCCCGTGTCGGGTGCCGGCCAGCGATCCCCCTTGTGGTGAATGCCTGTGTGTCAGTTGTTCCAGTGTTCGG
>NZ_JBFAVI010000264.1:0-6065 GCF_040679695.1 Micromonospora sp. NPDC052213 | reverse complement strand
CCCCTGTCCGGGGCGGGCGGCCCCGAGGTCGGCGGCCGGGACGGTGTCCCGCGCCGCCGACCGCCCTACCGCGTCGCGCCGGTCAGGAGAGCCAGGTGTCGAGGTGCTCGGCGACGAAGTCGTCGTCGCGCAGGTGCGGGTACGCCCGGTGCACCCGGTCCAGCTCGGCCATCTGCCCCGGCGACAGCTCCTCGGCCGGGTCCAGGCACCAGCGGCCGGCCAGCAGGCCCTGGCGGCGCAGCACCTCGTGGATGCCGGGGATGCAGCCGTGGTAGCCGTTGGCGGAGTCGAAGATGGCCGCGTTGGCGTCGGTCAGGTGGCCGTCGAGGGTGAGCAGCCGGCGCAGCGCGGCGTCGTCGCCGGCGCGGGCCCGGCGGGCCTCGTCGAGCAGGGTCACCGCGGTGTTCGCCCAGACCGCCCACTGGCCGAGCAGCCCGCCGACGAACTCCACCTCGACGGCCCGACCGTCCACGACGACCCGGTGCGGCGCCACGAGGTCGGCCAGGATGTGGTCGTCGTTGCCGGTGTAGAGGGCCAGGTCGCCGTTGCGGCCGGCCGCGACCACGCCGTGCAGCACGTCCAGCGTGCGGTAGCGGTCGAAGGGCGCCACCTTGATCCCGACCACCGACTCGAGGGCGGCCAGCCGGGCCCAGAAGCCCCGGGACAGCTCCCGCCCGCCGACGGCCGGCTGCAGGTAGAAGCCGATCACCGGCAGCACCTCGCCGACCGCGCGGGCCCTCTCGACGAGGGCGTCCTCGTCCAGCGGCGCGTACGGCGACAGGAGCACCATGTCGTAGCCGAGCGAGGCGGCCAGCTCCGCCTCGGCGACCGCCTGGGCGGTGTCCCCGCAGGCGCCGGCGACCAGGATCGCGTCCGAGCCGGCCGCGGTCTCGGCGGCCAGTTCCAGCACGGGGGCGAGCAGCCCGACCTTCGGGTCGTGGATGGCGAACTGGGTGGTGTGCACGCCGACGGCGACGCCCCCCGCGCCGGAGGCCAGGTAGTAGCGGGTCAGCGCCCGCTGCCGGCGCTCGTCGAGCTTGCGGTCGGCGTCCAGGGCCAGCGGGTGCGCGGGGATGGCGCAGCCGCGCTGGAACCGGGCCAGGGCCGAGGTCTGTCGGGTGCTCGATGCGGTCAACACGGTCTCTCCTAGAAGTTGCCGTCGCGGCGCTGGAATCCGGTCGGCTTGCCGAGCAGGGGTTGGCCGTCGGCGACCCAGTCCGCCGTCAGGTCGATCAGCTCGGCGACCGGCACGTCGGGGTAGCCGAAGAGCCGGTGGCAGAGCTGGGCGTTGGACAGCAGCGCGGTCGGTGCCTCGGTGCCGGTGAAGACCGGCTCGCGGCCCAGCCGGGCGGCGAGCGCGGTGGCGACCTGACGGACCGAGACCAGCTCCGGCCCGGTCAGGTTCAACACGAACGGCGGTGTCCGCGTGTGGTGCAGGGCGCGCAGCGTGACCTCGTTGGCGTAGCCCTGCCAGACGATGTTGGCGTGTCCCATGGTGAGGTCCACGGGCTCGCCGGCGTGCACGGCGCGGGCGATGTCGACGAGGACGCCGTAGCGCATCTCGACGGCGTAGTTGAGCCGGATCAGGGCCAGCGGGGTCTCGTCGCGCAGCGCGAAGTGGGTGAGGATGCGCTCGCGACCCAGGCAGGACATGGCGTACTCGCCGACCGGCTGGACCGGGATCTGCTCGACGCAGCCGCCGGAGGTCACCGGGACCAGCGGGTAGACGTTGCCGGTGCTCAGCGCCACCAGGCGGGACCCGGCGAAGCGCTGCGCGACGCGCCCGGGCAGGTAGGTGTTGGTGGCCCAGGTGGCGTGCTCCCGGCCGGAGGTGCCGAACTTCGCACCGACCAGGAAGATCACGTTGGCCGCGTCGGGCAGCGCGGCCAGCGCGGCGTCGTCGGTGACGTCCGCCTCGACCACCACCGCGCCCTCGTCGCGCAGCGCGTCGGCCAGTCCCGCCTCCGAGAAGCGGGACACCGCGATGACCTTGGCACCGGTGCCCGCCGCCGCCACGCCCCGCAGCGCCAGCCGGACGAGGCTCGGCCCCAGCTTGCCGCCCGCCCCGAGGATCAGGATGTCCCCGTCGAGCTTGCGCAGATCGTCCACCAGGACGTCCCGCGGGCGGGAGAGCCGCTCCTCCAGGTCCGCCACCGTACGCATGCCACCACACCCCTTCCGAAGTAACGGTCATGACCGTAACCTCCGGCTGGAGGGGCGTCAAGGCACCCGACGCGTGGATCGGGTCGGCGATTGTCAGGCCACGGCACGCGCCGAGGTGAGAACGTCCAGGACGGCGCGGGTCTGCGCCCACGGCACCGGGCTCGGGGCGCCCCGGACCATGCCGACGAACGCGTCGATGGTGGCCCGGTAGCCCAACTCGTCGGCCCCGCCGCGCAGCACCACCCGGCGCTCCCCCGCGGCGGTGTGCACGGTGACCTCGTACGCCTCGCCCTCGCTGACCCCGAGCACCTCCACCGTGCCGGGCACCCCGTCGTCCCACTGCACGGCCAGCAGCCCCGTGTCCTCCGAGCGCAGGCCCCGGTGCCGGCGTACGGTGCCGGCGGCCCCCAACAGCCGCACGGCCGGCCCGAGCAGCGCGACGAGCAGTTCCACCCCGTGCAGGCCCATCATGACCAGGGTGCCCCCGCCGACTGTCGGGTCGTCCTGCCACGGGTTGTAGCCGGTGGCCCAGATCCCGACGTCGTGCCGGACCGTGGCGCGCACCGACAGCACCTCGTCGCGCGGCACGTCGAACGCGACGAACTCCGGCGCGAAGCGCAGCACCGAGGAGGAGAGCACCAGCTCCGGGGCCCGCGCCACGACCCGTTCCAACCGGCCGAGCTGCCCGACGGTCGCGGCGGCCGGCTTGTTGACGAAGCACGGCAGCTTGCGCTCCAGCACCTGCGCCAACGCCTCGGGCACGTCGGAGGTGGGGACGGTGAGGACCACGCCGTCCGGGTCGGTCGCCAGCAGCGCCGCCAGGTCCGGCGCGACCGCCGCGTCCGGCTGCTCGGCCCGGAACCGCGCCAGCCGCTGCGGGTCGGGCTCCCACACCACGAGCTCCGCGTCGTCACGCAGGGTGCGGGCGTCGGTGTAGGGGTGACTGGTGGCCAGTCCGGCGAGGGCGATGCGCATGAGCGCAGAGGCTACTCATCCGGGCTGCCGCCGCGCCAGGGCAGGTCAGCCGCGCTCAGCCCGTGCGATCGAGGTGCTCCGGTCGCACCTCGTGGCGCAGCTGCTCCCCGCGTAGGAACCGGTCGATCTCGGCGACGACGATGTCGGCGGCCCGCCGCCGCGACCCGACCGTCCCGGCCGCCTCGTGCGGGGTCAGCAGCACGTTCGGCAGCCGCCGGAACGGATGGTCCACCGGCAGCGGCTCGGCGTCGAACACGTCCAGCGCGGCGTCGATCCGCCCGGAGCGCAGCACGGCCAGCAGCGCGGCCTCGTCGACCAGCGCCGAGCGGGCGGTGTTGACCAGCAGCGCGCCGTCGGGCATCAGGGCCAGCTCGCGCGCGCCGATCATCCCGACGGTCTCCGGCAGCACCGGCGCGTGCAGGGACACCACGAGGCTGCGGGCGAGCAGGTCGTCGAGCGTGACCCGCTCGACGCCGAGCGTCGCGGCCTCGGCGTCGGACAGGTACGGATCGGCCACCAGCACCCGCGCCCCGAGCGCCCGCACCAGGCCGAGGTACGCCCGACCGGTGCGGGACGCCCCGACGACCCCGACCGCCGCCCCGCGCAGTTCCCGCCGGGGCGGCGCCGCCTTCGCGGTCGCCCAGTCAACCCCGGTCCGCAGCGCGTGATCGAAGCGGTGCAACTGGTGCAGCAGGGCGAGGGTCAGCGCGAGCGCCTGCTCCCCCACCGCGTACGCCATCGCCTCGCCGGCCTGGCTGACACGGACGCCCCGGGCGAAGCTGGCGGGGGTGACGAAGGGTTTGACGCTGGCGCCGGTGTGCGCGAGCAGCCGCAGCCGGGGCGCGGCGGCGAGCACCGCCGCCGACACGGGCGCGGTGCCCCAGCCGGTGACCACCACGTCGGCGTCGGCGAGCAGCCGGGCGAGCGTGGTCTCGTCGCCGACGTCGGCGCCGTCGGCCGGCAGCCGCACCTCCCCCAGCCGGCCCAGCGCCGCCCAGGCGTCGGCGTCGAAGAACAGCTCGCGGACCTCCGGCGAGGCCGCCACCGCGATGACGCTCATCCCTTGATGCCCGTCGTGGCGACGCCCTCCTGGAAGTAGCGCTGTCCGATCAGGTACGCCATGAAGATCGGCACGAACGCCACGACCGACCCGGCGAGGAGCATGTTCAACGCCACGTTCTCCTGCTGGAGGGATGCGATGCCGGTGGTGAGGGTACGCATGTCGAGGCTCTGCCCGACGATGAGCGGCCACAGGAAGTCGTTCCAGTGCCACAGGAAGACGAAGACGCCGAGCGTGGCGAGGATCGGCTTGATCAGCGGCAGCACGATCGAGACGTACACCCGCCACTCGGAGCAGCCGTCGAGGCGGGCCGCCTCGAACAGCGAGTCGGGCAGCGAGGCGATGAACTGCCGCATCAGGAACACCGCCTGGGCGTTGGCCAGGGTCGGCACGATCATGCCCCAGTACGTGTCCACGCCGTTCATTTCGGAGATGATGATGAACGTCGGGATCATCGTGACGTGGAACGGCACCATCAGCATCGCCAGGAACGACCAGAACATGGTCTCCTTGCCCGGGAACCGCTTCTTGGCGAAGGCGTAACCGGCCATCGAGGCGAACAGCAGCACGCCGACCACCGACACCACCGAGTAGATGACGGTGTTCCACATCCAGCGCAGCACGCTCTTGGCGCCGACCACCTGGTCGTACGCCTCGGTGGAGAACGGCCAGGGCAGCAGGCTGTCCGGGAACGTGACCGGCCCGGTCGGCTTGAACGACAGCACGACCATCGCGTAGAAGGGGAAGAGCGTGACCGCCGCGCCGACCACCAGCAGCGTGGTGCGGCCGACCACCCAGCCCTTGCCGGCGCGGCCGGGCCGGTACGCCCGCCGGGCGCCCTTGGGCGACGCCGGCGGGGTGGGGACGGCGGTTGCCGGTGGCGTGATCGTGTCCGTCATTCTTCCCTCCCGAGGGTCAGCCGCTGGATCAGCGCCACGATGATCGTCAGCACGAACAGCGCGACCCCGACGGCGCTGGCGTAGCCCAGGTCGAAGTACTTGAAGCCCTGGTCGTAGAGCAGGTAGACCAGGCTGTAGCTGGACCGCACGGGGCCGCCGCCGGTCATCACGTAGACCAGGTCGAAGACCTGGAACGACACGGTGGTCTCGATGATGGCGACGAAGAACAGGGCGGGCCGCAGCTGGGGCAGCGTCACGTACCGGAAGCGCTGCCACGCCGACGCGCCGTCGGTCAGCGCCGCCTCCTCCAGCTCCGCCGGGATGTCCTGCATCCGGGCGAGCAGGATCAGCATGCCGTAGCCGAAGCGGGACCAGACCGAGACCAGCACCAGCGCGGGGACCACCAGCACGCTGTCGGCGAGCCAGGAGCCGGCCGGCAGGCCGATCGCGCCCATGGCCCGCGACCACGGCCCGTCCTCGGCGAAGACCCAGGCGAAGACCACGCCGGCGAGGACCAGGCTGGTCACCACCGGCAGGAAGAAGATGGACCGGAAGAGCTTCGCGCCGCGGAAGGCGCGGCGGGTCAGCAGCGCCATGCCGAGGGAGGCCAGCATCGACAGCGGCACGGACAGCACGGTGAACAGGACCGTGACGCGCAGCGCCGTCCAGAACGTGGGATCGTCGACGAGCCGGCGGAAGTTCTCCAGCCCGACGAAGCTCGTCTCGCCACCGATGGTGTAGTCGGTGAAGCCCAGGGCCACCCCGGCGATCGCCGGCCCGAACCGGAAGACGACGAAGAGCAGCAGGAACGGCAGGACGAACAGCAGCGCCGTGCCGGCCTCGCGGGCGGAGGGGCGGCGCACGCGTACGCGCGGGCGGCGGGTCCCCGGTAGTGCAACCATCTGACAACCTTTCTCGGCGGCTCGCGGTGGGCGGGGGGGGGCCGCCGAGAGGAGCTGGGCGACATA
>NZ_JBFAVI010000263.1:0-6065 GCF_040679695.1 Micromonospora sp. NPDC052213 | reverse complement strand
TCCGCATCCACCCGAAAAGCCCGCGTCAACCCCGCCACCTCAATCGGATCCCCCAACGGCGTCCCCGTCCCATGCGCCTCCACAAAACCCACCGACGACGCCGACACCCCCGCCACCGCCAACGCATCCGCCACCACCTGCGCCTGACCCACCGCAGACGGCGCCGTAAAACCCGCCTTACCACCACCGTCGTTGTTCACCGCCGAACCCCGCACCACCGCATGCACCACATCCCCCGCCGCCACCGCATCCACCAACCGCCGCAACACCACGACACCCACGCCGCTGCCGCCGACGATGCCGCTCGCGTTGCGGTCGAACGCCCGGCAGTGCCCGTCCGGGGACAGGCCGGTGCCCTCGCGGTAGACGTGGCCGACGTTCTCCGGGATCTTCACGCCGACGCCGCCGGCCAGCGCCATGTCGCACTCCCCCGCCAGCAGCGACTGGCACGCCTGGTGGATCGCCACCAACCCCGTCGAGCACGCCGTCTGGATCGTCATCGCGGGGCCGTGCAGGTCCAGCTTGTACGCGACCCGGGTGGCCAGGAAGTCGTCGTTGGAGCTGATCATCATGGGCAGGTAGTCGAGGTAGAACGCCTGCGCCAGCGCGGGATTGCGCATCATGTTGTAGAGCGAGTACGTGTTCATGGACTGGCCGGCGTAGACGCCTATCCGGCCCGGGAAACGCGCCGGGTCGTACGCCGCGTCCTCCAACGCCTCCCACGCGCACTCCAGGAACAACCGGTGCTGCGGATCCGTCATCTCCGCCTCGTGGGCGTTGAAGCCGAAGAACTCGGCGTCGAACAGCTCCACGCCGTCCAGCCGGGCCTTCGCCGGCACGTAGTTCGGGTGCGAGTACACCGACTCCGGCACGCCCGCCGCCGCCAACTCCTCCGGCGAGAAGAACGTCACCGACTCCACCCCGGCGCACAGGTTCCGCCAGAACTCCGCCACGTTCGACGCCCCGGGGAAACGGCCCGCCAGGCCGACCACCGCCAGGGCGTTCTCCAGTTCCTCGGGCAGGTCCGCGGTGGTGGTGCCCGGGTTGGTCTCAGCGGTTCGGGCCGGCGTCATGGGCTTCCCCTCTCGGTGGCTGGTGGATGGCCGGGCCGGTTCGTGGCCGGAGCCGGTGAGCGGACCGCCGTCGGCGGCCGTACTCCGCGTCGATGGCCGGTACGGCACCGGCCGGCGCGGCGGCGGCCGGACCGGCCGCCGCGTCGAGGTACGTGGCCAGCCCGACGATGGTCGGGACCTCGAAGATGGTCAGCAGCGCCACGTCCACGCCGAACCGGTCGGCGAGGGTGCGCTGGAGTTCGACCGCGAGCAGCGAGTGGCCGCCCGCGTCGAAGAAGTTCTCGTGCGGGCCGCAGTCGCGGCCCAGCAGGTCGCGCCACACCTCGGCGACCCGGCGGGCGGTGGCCCCCAGCGGCGCGCCCGGCCCGGCGGCGCCGGCGGTCAGGTCCGTCCCGGACGTCTGCGCCAGGGCCCGCCGGTCCACCTTGCCGTTGCTGTTCAGCGGCAGCGCCGGCAGCGCGACGTACCGGGCGGGGACCATGTACGCGGGCAGCGTGGCCGCGCACCACGACCGCAGTTCCGCGGCGTCCGGCGCGTCGTCGGCCCGGCCCACCAGGTAGGCCACCAGGTGCCGGCGCACCGGGTCGGCGCCCTCCAGCAGGACCGCCACGTCGGCGACCGACCGGTGCCGGCGCAGCGTCGCCTCGATCTCGCCCAGCTCGATGCGGTAGCCCCGCAGCTTGACCTGGTTGTCGGAGCGGCCGAGGTACTGGACGACGCCGTCGGGGAGCAGCCGCACCACGTCCCCGGTCCGGTACAACCGGGCGCCGGGCGGGCCGAACGGGTCGGGCACGAAGCGGGCGGCGGTGGTGGCCGGCGCGCCGAGATAGCCGTGCGCCACCCCGGCGCCGCCCACGTACAGCTCCCCCGGCACGCCGGGCGGCACCGGCTCGCCGGCGGCGTCCAGCACGTACAGCCGGGTGTTCGGGGTGGGACGGCCGATCGGGACGGGCCGCTCGCCGCGCCGGACGCGGTGGCCGGCGGCCCACACCGTCGTCTCGGTGGGGCCGTACATGTTCCAGACCTCGGGGCACCGGTCGAGCAGTTGCTCGGCGAGTTCCGGGGTGAGGGCCTCCGCGGTGGAGACCGCCAGCCGCAGGTCGCCGCCCGCCCAGCCGGCGGCGACGAGCAGCCGCCAGGTGGAGGGCGTGCCGTCGAGCACGGTCACCCGGTGCTCCCGGACGAGCCGGCGCAGGCTGTCGCCCTGGCGGACGTCGTCCTCCGTGGCGAGGACCACGTGCGCGCCGACGGTGAGGGGGGCGAGCACCTCGTAGAGCGCGATGTCGAAGCAGATGGTGCTGACCGCGAGGACCACGTCGGTCGGCAGCAGGCCCGGGCAGGTCCGGACCCCGACCAGGAAGTCGACGACGGCCCGGTGCGGCACCAGCACGCCCTTCGGCCGCCCGGTCGAGCCGGAGGTGTGCAGCAGGTAGGCCGGCGCGTCGGGGTCGACCCGGGGCAGCGGGGTGTCGGGCGCCGCGTCGTCGGCCGGGGCGTGCGGCGGGCACGTCCGCCGGCCGGGGAAGCGGTCGGCCCACTCGTCCGCGGTGACCACCAGCTCGGCGCCGGCGTCGTCCAGCAGGTCGGCGTGCCGCCCGGCCGGGTGCGCCGGGTCGAGGGGCAGGTACGCCGCCCCGCAGCGCAGCACCGCCAGCAGGGCCATCACCAGGTCGGCGCCGCGGGGCAGGCAGACCCCGACCAGCCGGCCCGGGCCGGCGCCGGCCGCGCGCAGCCGGTGGGCCAGCCGTTCCGCCCGCTCGTCCAGCTCGCGGTAGCTGTGCGCCCGCCCGCCGCAGGTCAGCGCGACCGCGTCCGGGGTGCGGGCGGCCTGCGCCGTCACGAGGTCGTGCACGCAGGCGGTGGGCACCGGCACGGCGGTGTCGTTCCAGGCGACGGTGACGCGGTGGTGCTGCGCGGTGTCCAGCAGCGGCAGCCGGGCCACCGGCCGGTCGGGGTCGGCCACGGCGTGCCGCAGCGCGACGACGAACTGGTCGGCCAGCCCCCGCACGGTGTCGGCGTCGAACAGGTCGGTGGCGTACTCGACGATGCAGAAGACCGCGTCGTCGCCGGTGCGGTGGGCGTAGAACGACAGGTCGAACTGGGAGTTGCCGCTGTGCTGCGGGATCGGCGTGACGACCAGCTCGCCGGTCCGGAACGGCCGCATCGGCTCGTCCTGCCAGCTGAACAGGGTCTGGAAGACGGGGTGCCGGCTGAGGTCACGCACCGGGTGCAGCGCGTCGACCAGCATCTCGAACGGCACGTCCTGGTGGGCGAAGTCGGCCGACAGGTCGCCGCGCACCCGGTCGAGCAACTGCCGGAGGGTCGGCTCCCCGTCGAGCCGCGTACGCAGGGCCAGGGTGTTGGCGAAGAAGCCGAACAGGTGCTCCAGCTCGGGTCGGGTGCGGTTCGCCACCGGCGTGCCGATGACCAGGTCCTGCTGGCCGGACCAGCGGGACAGCACCACCGCGAAGACGGCCAGGCCGAGCATGAACGGGCTGACCTGCTCGGCGCGGCTGAACCGTTGCAGGGCGGCGGCCAGGTCGGCGGGCAGGTCCAGCCGCAGGGTGGCGCCGCGGTGGCTCTGCACGGCGGGCCGGGGCCGGTCGGTGGGCAGGTCCAGCACCAGCGGCGCGCCGGCCAGCCGGTCCCGCCAGTACCCGAGCTGCCGCTCCAGGACCGGCCCGGTCAGGTACGCGCGCTGCCAGGCCGCGAAGTCGGGGTACTGCAACGGCAGGTGGGGCAGCCGCGGCTGCCGGCCCGCCAGCAGGGCCGCGTAGCCCTCCGCCAGTTCCTGCGCCAGCACGCCACCGGACCAGCCGTCGGCGATGATGTGGTGCATCGTCACCAGCAGCACGTGCTCGTCGGCGGCGAGGCGGACCAGCAGCGTACGGATCAGCGGGCGGCGCAGGTCGAACGGTTTCCGGGCGCGCGCGGCGACGGTCTCGTCGAGTCGCGCCGGGCGCCGGTCGTCGGGCACCGCCGTCAGGTCCAGCGTCTCGATCGGGGTGTCGTCGACCGGCTCGACCACCTGGACCGGCTCGTCGCCGTCGTCGTGGATGGTCGTGCGCAGCGCCTCGTGCCGGGTACGGATCAGGCGCAGTGCCTGGTCCAGCGCCGCGACGTCGAGCGGGCCGGACAGGCGCAGCGTGATCGCCATGTTGTGCACGCCGGCGTCCCGGCCCACCAGCCGGTCCAGGAACCACAGCCGGCGCTGCTGGAACGACAGTGGGGCGGGCCGCCCGGGGGGCCGGAGCGGGATCGAGGTGGCGGTGGTGCCGCGGGTCGCCGTCATCGCCCCGCCTCCGACGGGTCCGCCTCGCTCATCAGCCGTTCGGCGTCGGAGTCGGAGAGCCCTTCGAGTTCGGCGAGGAGCCGGTCCTGGAGCAGGTCGGCCTGCTGGGCGACGGTGCGCCGGGCGAAGGCCTCCGCGACGGTGATCGGGACCTGGAAGGTGTCCTGGAGGCGGGCGACCAGCCGGCCGGTGAGCAGCGAGTCCCCGCCCAGCAGCAGGAAGTCGTCGAAGACGCCGATCTCCCGGTAGCCCAGCAGTTCCCGCCACGCCTGCGCGACGGTCTCCTCGATCTCGGTGCGCGGTGGTTCGTACTCGGTGGGCAGGTCGGGCCGGTCGTGCTTCGGCCCGGCCGTCGCCGGCGCCTCGTGGGCGACGGGCGTCGATCCGTTGAGCAGGCTGTAGCGGCGGCGCTCGAACGGGTAGGTCGGCAGGGGCACCCGGCGCCGCTGCTCGCCGGCGGAGAAGGCGGTCCAGTCGATCGCCGCCCCGGCCAGCCAGAGCCGGGCCAACGCGCTCAACAGCGTCTCGTTCTCGTCCTGCTCGGGGGCGGCGGGCAGGGAGGCCACGATGGAGGTGGTGGTTTCGGCGCCGGCCGCCCGGCTCATCGCCAGGGCCATCGTGCCGAGCGCGTGCCCCGGCCCGACCTCCAGGAACGCGGCGTCCGGCAGGGCGGCGGCGGCCCGCAGGTTGTCGCCGAAGCGGACGGTGGCCCGCAGGTGGCGCACCCAGTAGCCGGGGTCGGTGGCCTCGGCGGCGGTGAGCCAGGTGCCGGTGACGTTGGAGCCGACCCGCGCCTGCGGGGGCCGCAACGTGACCGTGGCCATGTGCGCCGCGAACTCGGCGAGCAGCGGGTCCAGCATCCGGGTGTGCGCCGCCTGGCGGACCCGGACCAGTTTGGCGCGGACCCCGTCGGCGTCCAGCGCCGCCCGGGCCGCCTCGACGGCGGCGGCCGGGCCGGAGAGCACGGTCTGCTCGGGTCCGTTGACGGCCGCGACGTCGAGGGCGTCGCCGGCGTACCGGGCGGCGTCGTGCTCGGGGAGGTTGACGGCGAGCATGGCGCCGTCGGGCAGCCGGTCGATGAGCTGGCCGCGCAGGGCCACGGTGTCGATGGCGTCGGCGAGGTCGAACACGCCGGCCAGGCAGGCGGCCACGTACTCGCCGCTGCTGTGCCCGAGCATCGCCTCCGGGCGTACGCCCCACGACTGCCAGAGCACGGCCAGGGCGTACTCCACCGCGAACAGCGCGGTCAGCCGGCCCGCCGTGGTGTCGAGGATCTCCGCCGCACGGCGGTCGCCGTCGGGGGCGAGCACCGCCTCGCGCAGGTCGTAGCCGAGCCGGGCGAGGGCCAGATCGGCGCAGCGGTCCAGGTGCTCGGCGAAGACCGGCTCGGTGGCGTGCAGCTGGCGCCCCATGCCGACGTACTGGCTGCCACCGCCGGGGAAGAGGAACACCAGGGCGGGTGGGAGGTCGCCGGCCCGGCCGGTCAGCAGCCGCTCGGGGTCCGCTCCGGTGAGGGCCGCCGCGGCCTGGGTGGCGTCGCGGCAGACCACCGCCCGCCGACGCTCGAAATGCCGACGACCCACCTGCAACGTGTACGCCACATCAGCCAACCCCACCCGGCCATCAGCCAGCACCCCACCGACCCGACGACCCACCTCCACCAACGCCGACGGCGTCCGCCCCGACACCACCACCACCTG
>NZ_JBFAVI010000262.1:0-6276 GCF_040679695.1 Micromonospora sp. NPDC052213 | reverse complement strand
GTGGTGCCGGGGCGGGCCGCCGCTCGGGCTGGGTCCGGGTCAGTCGCGATGGTGGCGGCCGGTGGACCGCAACGACCGCCGACCGCTCTCCTGCCCGGGCTCGTTGTCCGCGGTCGGGCCGCTCAGGCCGGCGACCCAGTCCACGTACTCCTCGTCCTGTGCCGTCAGCGGCTCGGACTCCCGGTCCGCCGGGGCGTCCTCGGCCCGGGACCGGTTGCGCCGGAACAGCCCCAGCCGACCACGGGTCCGGCCCCCCGCCTGCTCGGCCGGGCCGCCCGACGCCTCGCCGTCGGCCGGCGTCTCGGGTGCCTCGGCGGCAGCGGTCCCGTTCCCCGACGCGCCCACCGGCGCCGGCGCGGGGCCCCCGGGTCGCGCGGTGGCGAGGGCGTCCCAGTTCGCCGCCCGGGCCAGGTCGGGCAGCGGGGCCCGGTGCCGGGGCCGGGGCGCCGGCTCGGGCGTGGGCTCCGCAACGGCCGGGCGGGGCGCGTCGAGGGCGTCGTCGGGCCCGACCCGGGGCGCTGCCGGCCACGCCGGTCCGGACTGCCAGGGCGGCCGGAACGTCCGATCCGGCTCGCCGACCCGACCGGTCGCCGGCTCGCCGGCGGGGAAGGGTGGCACCGCGCGCGGGTCGCTGGCGTCCGGCTCGTGGGAGTCGGCCCTGGACGTCGTGGCGAACAGGTCGGCGGCCCCGGCGGTCGGGGCGGCTCCGTCGATCCGCTCCGCTCCGTCGATCCGCTCCGCTTCGTCGGCCGGACCGACTTCGGTGGTGGGACCGAGTTCGCTGGTCGGACCGACTTCGGTGGTGGGACCGAGTGCGGTGGCCGGGCCGACTTCGGTGGTCGGGGCCGGTCCGGCGGCACTGCTCGCCGTCTGAGCGGTCGTGTCGGCCCCGGCGGACCCTGTCCCCACCGCAGCGGTGGTCGGTGCCGCGGCCCCAGCAGCCTCGGCGCGCGGCGTCGCCGGTGCGGGAGCCGGATCGGCGGGGGAGTCGATGACCGCGGGCGTCGGGTCGGCGCTGTTCGCCGCCGCAGCCGCCGGCTGTTTCGCCGACCGGGGCTTGCGGGTGCGGCGGGGCTTGGGGGCGGCCGGGACGGCCGGCTGCGCGGGGGGCGCGGCGGCCTCGGCCGTAACCGGTGGGTGCTCGCCCGCAGTCGTACGGGCCTGGGCGCCCTCGTCGGCGCGGTCCTGCCTGGCGGCGGGCACGGCCTCCACCGGGGGCGGCGATCCGGCCGCTTCCGTCACGTCCGTAACCGCCGGTACCGGCGATCCCGTCGCATCCGTTGTCGTGCGCGACCTGGCCGGATGTGCCACGTCGGCGTCCGTCGGGGCCGGCGATCGGGGCGGAGGCGCCGTGGCCGTTGCCGGGTGCGCCGTATCCGTGATCGACGGGGGTGGTGATCCGGTGGAGGGCGCGGCGTCCGTTGTCTCCGGTGACTCGGCTGCCTGCGCCGCCTCCGTGACCGGCGAAGGCGGTGATCCGGCAGTGCGCGTGGCGTCCGTTGTCTCCGGTGACTCGGCTGCCTGCGCCGCGTCCGTGACCGCCGGGAGCGGCGATCCCGCGGCCCGGTCCGGGGCGACGGAGGTCGGGGCCGGAGCGGTGGCGGGTGTCGTCGGGACGATGGCGCCGTCGGCCGGCCAGTCCCAGTGCGCCGGGGCGGCCCGGGGCGGCGGGGCGTCGTCGCCGGCGGTCCCGCCGGAGTCCGTACCCCCGGGTCGGTCGGCGGCGACGCGCCCGGCGTCCGCCAGGTCGACCGTCGCCGGCTCGTCGGCCCCGGCGGCCGGCTCCGGGGCGTGCGGCAGCGCGGGACCGGCGGGCAGGGGGCGCAGGATGTCGGTCGGCTCGATGGCGCCGCCGGGGGCGGTGCGCGTGACGAGCGGCCAGCGCAGCAGCGCGGCGGCGGCCGAACCGAGCGCGCCGGCGGCCACCGCGAACAACGCCCCGTAGTACGGCGTGAGCTGGTAGCGGTCGGTCGCGTCGCCCGGCCCGGCGGTCAGGTAGGCGAACGCCACCAGCACCGGACCTGCCACCCCGATCGTGCCGCTGACCAGCGGCGGGTGGCCGCGCCACCGGGCCAGCCCGCCGGTCGCCGCGCCGGCGAGCAGCGCCACCAGGGGCAGGATCACCAGGGCCAGTCGCTGGGCCGCGCCGGCGTCGAGCCATGCCGGCTCCAGCACCCCGAGCCGTACGCTGGGCAGTGGCCCGGTCGAGGCGACCGACGGTGCCGTCGACAGCAGCGCCAGCAGCCAGACCGCGCCCCCGACCGCCGCCATGTTCCAGCCCACCGGCGGCCGGAGCAGGACGGCGAGTGCGGCGCCCGCGCCGGCCAGCGCGCCGAGGATGGCGCAGATGCCGACGGCCCAGACCGGGTCCATCGCGACGAGTTCGGCGGCCCGGGCGGGCTGCATGCAGAGCGGCGCGACGACGGTCGCGCCCAGCGCGGCGCCGCTGGCGACGGCGAGGTGGCGGCCGGTGCCGGCCACCATGCCGTCCCGGCGGGCGAGGCGTTCGGTGAGCACCGCGCCGACCACGGCGGCGCTGGCGGCGAACCAGCCCGCCCAGACGAGCTGGGCCGGCCACTGGTTGACGGTGGCGCCGGTGAAGGTGCCGGCGAGCCGGACAATGCCGAAGCCGAACGCGACGCCGAGCTGACCGGCCCCGGCCAGCAGGCTCACCCCGAGCGCCGTGAGCAGCAGTCTGCCCCAGGTCCGATAGGCCATGTCCGGCACGTTACGCACCTGTTGGGCAGGTCGCCACCGGCGCGCCGCGAGCGGGGTCGGGCCCGCCCGGCCAGCGATTACTTCAGCTCGACCAGCCGCGCCAGGTTCGTCGTGTCGCCGACGTTGGTCAACATGTGCCCGGCGCCCGGGTCCCGGTAGACCACCCCGCCGGTCGGCTCGTCGGCGTCGATCGTGGTCCCGTCGATCGTCTGCACGACGTTCTTCGCGCCTGGACCGCCACCACCAGGTACGGGTGGTCGTGCCGGTGCAGCGGCTGCTGCTCGCCCGGCTCCAGCCGGATGTGCCACACCCGGACCCGGTCGTTCCCGTACACGACCTCCTGGCCCACCGGGCCGAGTTGGAGCTGCGCGTCGGTCACCGGGTTGCGTCCAGCCGAGGGAGCACCTCGGCGGCGATGAGCTCCAGGTGGTCGAGGTCCGCGAGGTCGATCAGCCGAAGGTGCACCCGCGTGGCGCCGATCGCGGCGAACTCCCCGATCCGGTCGACGAGCTGCGCGGGCGAGCCGACCACCGGGTCCTCCGGCGGCAGCGCGCTCTTGACGTGCAGCGGGGCGGCCCGGCGCTGCGCATCGGCGTCGGTACGGCCGATCGCGACCAGGATCCCGGCGGAGAGCGTCAGCGGGCCGCGCCCGGAATCGGCCCGGCCGGCCCGGTCGCAGGCCTCCCGCACCCGCTCGTACGCCTCGGCGGTCTCCTCGACGGTCTTGAACGGCATGTTGAACTCGTCGGCGTACCGGGCGGCGAGGTCGGGGGTGCGCTTCGGGCCGCGTCCGCCGACGATGACCGTCGGCCCGGGCACCTGCACGGGTTTCGGCAGCGCGGGGGCGTCGACCAGCCGGTAGTGGTCGCCGGTGAAGCTGTACGTCTCGCCCGGCGGGGTCCGCCACAGCCCGGTGATGACCTCCAGCTGCTCGGCCAGCCGGTCGAAGCGCTCGCCGATGCGGGGGAACGGGATGCCGTAGGAGGTGTGCTCCCGCTCGTACCAGCCGGCGCCGATGCCCAGCTCGACCCGGCCGCCGCTCATCTGGTCGACCTGGGCCACCATCACCGCCAGCGGGCCGGGCAGCCGGAAGGTCGCCGACGTGACCAGGGTGCCGAGCCGGATCCGGGTGGTCTCCCGGGCCAGTGCGGCCAGGGTCAGCCAGGCGTCGGTCGGGCCGGGCAGCCCCGGCTCGTCGCCCATCGCCTGGTAGTGGTCGGCGCGGAAGAAGCCGTCGAACCCGCCGGCCTCGGCCAGCCGGGCGAAGCGGAGCTGGTCGTCGTAGGTGGCGCCCCGGTGCGGCTCCGTGAAGACGGTGACCCGCATGCTCATCGCCCCTCAGCGCCCGTCGTCGCCGGCAGGTCCCGCTCCATGAGGAGCTCGTGCAGGTCGGCGCTGACCCGGGCGACGTCCGCCAGGTGCGCGTTGCGGCCGAGAGTGCGCGGCCGGGGGATGTCCACGTCGACCACCTTGCGGATCCGGCCGGGCCGGGGGCTGAGCACGACCACCCGGTCGGCCAGCAGCACCGCCTCGTCGATCGAGTGGGTGACGAAGACGACGGTGGCCTGGGACTCCATGTGCACCCGCTGGAGTTCGCCGGAGAGTTCCTCGCGGGTGAGCGCGTCGAGCGCGGAGAACGGCTCGTCCATCAGCATCACCCGGGGCTCGCCGATCAGCGACCGGCACAGCGAGACCCGCTGCTGCATGCCGCCGGAGAGCTCGTGCGGCAGCCGCTTCTCGAAGCCGCCCAGCCCGGCGAGGTCCAGCAGCTGCCGGGCCCGCTCGCGGTGCTTCGCCCGCTTCCAGCCGAAGATCTCCACCGGGAGCAGGACGTTGTCCAGCACCGTGCGCCAGGGGAGCAGGGCCGGCCGCTGGAACAGCATGGCGATGTCGGGGCGGGGTCTGGTGATCGGCGTACCGGCGACGGTGATCTCGCCGTCGGACACCGGTAGGAGGCCGGCGATCAGGCGCAGCAGCGTGGACTTGCCGCACCCGGAACGGCCGAGGACCGCCACGAACTCGCCCTCGGCGACGTGCAGGTCGATGCCGCGCAGCGCCTCCACCCGGCCACTGCGGCCGTCGAAGGTGCGGGACACCCCGGACAGGCGGATCATCTCCGGCGGCCTCCCTGAGTCGGGGATCAGCAGTCGGCACAGGGTAGCTGGCCCGCCACCGTGTCGCACCGTCCGGGGTGGATCACCTGGCCAATCCGCAGTGGATGGCGGCGGGCCGTCACGGGCGGACACGAGTTGTGTCCGTACCGCAACACGATACGGCTGGCACCGCAAAGGTTGTTTTCTCGTACGCTGTGCCCGCGATGGATCCCCTCACGACGGTGGAGCCGGCAACCCCTCCGCCGGCCCGCCGGACAACCCCCACCGGGCGGCGGCGAGCCGTACTGGTCGGAAAGGACATGGTGTACTGATGAGAAGGCTGACCCGTACGGTCGCCGCGGCCGCGCTGGCCACCGCCCTCGCCCTGGTCTCCGCGTGCAGCGGCTCGGACTCCGGCGACGACGCCAAGGGTGGCAGCGGCGGGGCGCTGGAGAAGGTGACCTACCTCACCTCGTTCGGCAACTTCGGCCGTGACTCCTACGCCTGGGTCGCGAAGGAGAAGGGCTTCTTCAAGGAGGCCGGTTTCGACGTCGAGATCAAGCCGGGCCAGGGCACCGGCGGCGTGATCCAGACGATCGTCGGCGGCCAGGCCCACTTCGGCCCGATCGACCTCACCGGCGGTCTGCTCCAGCTCGGCAACGGCCAGGCCAAGGACTTCGTCGCGGTCGCCGCGATCCAGCAGCGCACCATGGCCGCCATCGCGACCGTCGAGGGCAAGGGCATCGCGTCGCCGAAGGACCTGGAGGGCAAGAAGCTCGCCGACACCCCCGGCTCCGTCGTCCGCAACCTCTTCCCGACGTACGCCCGGATGGCCGGCGTGGACGCCAACAAGGTGACCTGGGTCAACGGCGAGGCGCAGACCCTGATGGGCACGCTCGCCTCCGGCGCGGTGGACGGCATCGGCCAGTTCGTCGTCGGCCAGCCGACCATCGAGACCGTGACCAAGAAGAAGGCGGTCCTGCTGCCCTACAGCAACGTGATGCAGGACCTCTACGGCAACGTGCTGATCACCTCCTCGAAGATCGCCAAGGAGAAGCCGGAGATGGTCAAGCGGTTCACGCAGGCCCTGATGAAGGGCCTCGAGTACGCGCTGACCAACCCGCAGGAGGCGGGCAACATCCTGAAGAAGAACGTCGACGCCGCCAACCCGGCTGCTGCCGCCGCCGAGCTGCAGCTGATGGCCGGCTACGTGCGGTCCAGCAACTCCGGCACCCAGCTCGGCACGCTGGACAGCGGCCGGGTGGCCAAGAGCATCGCGATCCTGCAGGGCGCGGGCCAGCTCAAGCAGAACATCACCCCCGACCAGATCATCGACTTCAGCCTCGCGCCGAAGGCCTGATCGACGCCGACAGTGCCGCGGGGGGGGGCCCCCACCGGCGGTGCCGCTGGGGGCACCCCCCCGCCGGGCGGCGCGGCGGCGGGCGCGGTGTGGGCCCGGGTGGGG
>NZ_JBFAVI010000261.1:0-6513 GCF_040679695.1 Micromonospora sp. NPDC052213 | reverse complement strand
CGCCCCGGCGCGGGGGCGTCCGCGCGGTCGCCGCCGACGGGGCGCGTACCCTTGGGCATCATGAGCGTCCCGTCCACCACGCCGCGTCCCGTCGCGGCCAATTCTGTCTGGCCCCGGCTGGAGCCGCTGCTGCCCCAGGTGACCAAGCCCATCCAGTACGTCGGTGGCGAGCTGGGTGCGGTGGTCAAGGACTGGGACACCGCGACCGTCCGCTGGGCGCTGATGTATCCCGACGCCTACGAGGTCGGCCTGCCCAACCAGGGCGTGCAGATCCTCTACGAGGTGCTCAACGAGCAGCCCGACGTGCTCGCCGAGCGGACGTACGCGGTCTGGCCGGACCTGGAGAAGCTGATGCGCGCCCACGGCGTGCCGCAGTTCACGGTCGACGCGCACCGCTCGGTGCGCGACTTCGACGTGTTCGGCATCTCCTTCTCCACCGAGCTGGGCTACACCAACCTGCTCAGCGCGATCGACCTGGCCGGCATCCCCATGCTCGCCGCCGACCGCACCGACGCCGACCCGGTGATCGTGGCCGGCGGTCACGCCGCGTTCAACCCGGAGCCCATCGCCGACTTCGTCGACGCCGCCGTGCTCGGCGACGGCGAGGAGGCCGTCCTGGAGATCACCGCGATCGTCCGGGAGTGGAAGGCGGAGGGCTCCCCGGGCGGGCGCGACGAACTGCTGCTGCGCCTGGCCCGCACCGAGAGCGTCTACGTGCCGCGCTTCTACGACGTCGACTACCTGCCCGACGGCCGGATCCAGCGGGTCGTGCCGAACCGGGCGGACGTGCCGTTCCGAGTGCACAAGCGCACGACCATGGACCTGGACGCCTGGCCGTACCCGAAGAAGCCCCTGGTGCCGCTCGCCGAGACGGTGCACGAGCGGTACGCGGTGGAGATCTTCCGGGGCTGCACCCGGGGCTGCCGGTTCTGCCAGGCCGGCATGATCACCCGGCCGGTGCGCGAGCGCTCCATCACCACGGTGGGGCAGATGGTGCAGCAGGGGCTGGAGTTCTCCGGCTTCCACGAGGTGGGCCTGCTGTCGCTGTCGTCCGCCGACCACTCCGAGATCGGCGACATGTGCTCGGGCCTCGCCCAGCAGTACGAGGGCACCAACGTCTCGCTCTCGCTGCCGTCGACCAGGGTCGACGCGTTCAACATCGACCTCGCGCAGCAGCTGTCCCGCAACGGGCGGCGTACCGGCCTGACCTTCGCGCCGGAGGGCGGGTCGGAGCGGATCCGCAAGGTCATCAACAAGATGGTGTCGAAGGAAGACCTGATCCGCACCGTCGTCACCGCGTACACGAACGGCTGGCGGCAGGTGAAGCTCTACTTCATGTGCGGCCTGCCCACGGAGACCGACGAGGACGTCCTCGAGATCGCGGACATGGCGCACGAGGTGATCAGGGCGGGTCGGGCGGCCACCGGGTCCAAGGACATCCGCTGCACCGTCTCCATCGGCGGTTTCGTGCCGAAGCCGCACACCCCGTTCCAGTGGGCGTCCATGGAGCGGCCGGAGGTCATCGACGGCCGGCTCAAGCTGCTCAAGCAGGCGATCAACTCGGACCGCTCGCTGGGCCGGGCGATCGGCTTCCGCTACCACGACGGCGAGCCCTCGTTGATCGAGGGCCTGCTCAGCCGGGGCGACCGCCGGGTCGGCGCGGTGATCCGCAAGGTCTGGGAGAACGGCGGCCGGTTCGACGGCTGGAGCGAGCACTTCTCCTACCAGCGCTGGGTGGAGGCCGCGGCCGAGGTGCTGCCGCAGTTCGGGGTCGATCTCGACTGGTACACCACCCGCGAGCGCGACGAGTTGGAGGTCCTGCCCTGGGACCACCTGGACTCGGGCCTGGACAAGGACTGGCTCTGGCAGGACTGGCAGGATTCGCTCAGCGAGTACGAGCAGGACGACTGCCGGTGGACCCCGTGTTTCGACTGCGGCGTCTGCCCCGCCATGGACACCGAGATCCAGATCGGCCCGACCGGGAAGAAACTCCTCCCGCTCACCCCGATCAACGGCCTGAAGCTCCCCACCGGCGCCCAGCAGTAGCCCGCCGCGGGCGGGTGGCGCCCTCGCGCCGCCCGCCGCGCACCGGGTCGATCATGCGGCTGTCGTCAGCGGCACGCGCGTTGTCGCGCGGGTGCCTTCACGGTCAGCCGGTCTCTGACACCGAGGAGCACGACGATCAGTAGGAAACCACAGCCAGAGGGCGGCCAGGCCCCGGTCGTCCAGCGCGTCCGGATCCGGTACGCCAAGCGCGGTCCGCTGCGCTTCACGTCGCACCGGGACTTCGCCCGGGCGTTCGAGCGGGCGCTGCGCCGGGCCGGCGTGCCGATCGCCTTCTCCCAGGGCTTCACCCCGCACCCCAAGATCTCGTACGCCAGCGCGGCCCCCACCGGCGTCGCGAGCGAGGCGGAATACCTGGAGATCGGCCTCCGCGAGCCGGTCGACCCGCAGGAGCTGCGCGCCGCGCTGGACGCCGCGCTCTCGCCGGGGCTCGACGTGCTCGACGCCGTCGTGGCCGGCGGCGGGAGTCTTGCCGACCGGATCGAGGCGTCGCACTGGCGGATCGAGCTGCCCGAGGTCGACCCCGCCGTCCTGGAACGGGCGGTTTCCGCCTTCACGGCCGCGGACGAGGTGCTCGTCGAGCGGATGACCAAACAGGGCCGGCGCACCTTCGACGCCCGAGCAGCAGTGATTCGCATCGATGTCGCGGCGTCGGCGGAGACGCCTTCCGGGGTCCCGGCCGTACCGTGTGCGATACTCGAACTGGTCGTGCGGCAGGTCACCCCCGCCGTGCGGCCCGATGACGTCCTTTCCGGCCTCCGCGTGGTGGCCGACCTGGAGCCGCCGGTCTCCCCGAGGGTGATCCGGCTGGCACAGGGCACGTTGACCGCGCAGGGTGCGATAGCGGATCCGTTGGACGCGGACCGCGACGGGGCAACCATCGGTGAACGCTGACCGACGGTCGGCGTTCAGGCAGGCAGACTTCGGCGGTCGCGCACCCTGCGCGCCCGGCGGAAACACTTTTGCGGCAACCCTGCGTGGCAGCGCTCACCCGCGCCCGGGGCAGCCAGAACTGGAGAACGTCCATGCTCGAGAACGAGCCCGAGGGCGGCGAACGGACCGGTTCACAGCCGGCCGACGAGACCGCTGACATCAGCACCACCGAGAACGCCACCGAGGCGGGGAGCACCGCCGGGGCGGAGAACGCCGCCGTCGGTACGGCGGACGCCGGAGCGACCGAGGCGGGACAGGCCCCGGTCGCGCCCGCCCGACGCCGTACCCCCCGGCGGCGCGCCGCGCCCCTGAACCAGCCCGAGCAGACCGACGCGCCGGTGCAGGCGTCGACCGAGGCCGTGCCGGGCAGCGCCGAGGCGCCCCAGGCCGAGGTGCTCGCCCCGGTCACCGGCGACCTCGAGGCCGCCCCGAAGGCGACGCGCCGCCGCCGCAAGGCCACCACCGCCAAGGCCACCGGGGAGCCCACGGCGCCGGCCGAGGAGCCCACGGCGCCGGCCGAGGAGCCCACGGCACAGGCCGAGGAGCCCACGGCGCGGGCCGCCGGGGAGCCGTCGGCCGCGGTGGAGGAGGCCCCCGCCGAGGCGGCGAAGCCGGTCAAGGCCACCCGTGCCCGCCGGAAGAAGGCCGCTCCCGCGGCGGCCGAGCCGGCCGCGGAGACCCCGGCCGGCACCGCCGAGCCGGCCGCCGGTGACGAGGCCGCCCAGGCCGCGCCCGGCGAGGCCGAGCAGCCCGGCGAGGCCGAGCCGCAGGCCGGCACCGAGTTCGGTGCCGCCGCCCCGCCCGCCACGGCCGCCGGCGCGGAGACCCGGGCCGGCGAGGTGCCGCCGGGCGCCGCGCCCGCAGCGGAACCGGCCGTCGAGGAGGAGCCCGCCGCCGAGCCGGAGCCGCGCACCCGCCGCCGGCGGGCCGCGCTCTCCGCGCCCACCGTGCTCTTCATGGCCCCGCAGCCGGAGGAGATCCCGCCGGCCCGGGTCGTCACGCCCGCCCCGGCGGCCGTGGAGCCCGCCGCCGAGGAGGAGCCGGCCGAGCCGACCCGCCGCCGCCGGCGCGGCCGCCGCGACGTCGAGGTGGCCGAGGCCGTCGAGGCCGAGGAGGAGCCGACCGAGGAGGCCGAGGAGGCTGCCGAGGACGAGGAAGAGGACGAGGACGAGACCGCCGCCCGCCGTCGCCGCCGCCGGGGCCGCCGGGGCCGGGGCCGGGGCAAGGGCGGCGCGGAGGACATCGAGGACGAGGAGTCCGAGGAGGCCGCGCAGGCCGAGGCGGAAGAGGCCGAAGGCGAGGAGGACGAGGAGGCCGAGGGCGGCGACGCGCTGACCCGCCGGCGCCGGCGCCGCCGCCGCCGGGGCGCCGGCGACGTCGAGGCGGGTGCCGACGACGGCGTGCCGACCGTCGTCAAGATCCGCGAGCCGCGCAAGACCGTCGACGAGGTGCAGGGCGTCTCCGGCTCGACCCGCCTGGAGGCCAAGCGCCAGCGCCGCCGCGACGGCCGCGAGCAGCGCCGGACCCGGCCGCCGATCCTCAGCGAGTCGGAGTTCCTGGCCCGCCGGGAGGCCGTCGACCGGGTGATGGCGGTACGCCAGCGCGGCGACCGGACCCAGATCGCCGTCCTCGAGGACGGGGTGCTGGTCGAGCACTACGTCACCCGCAACTCCTCCGGCACCATGGCCGGCAACGTCTACCTCGGCAAGGTGCAGAACGTGCTGCCCAGCATGGAGGCGGCCTTCGTCGACATCGGGCGCGGCCGCAACGCCGTGCTGTACGCCGGCGAGGTGAACTGGGACACCACCGGCCTGGAGGGGCGGGCCCGCTCGATCGAGCAGGCGCTCCGGTCCGGCGACTCGGTGCTCGTGCAGGTCACCAAGGACCCGATCGGCCACAAGGGCGCGCGGCTGACCAGCCACATCGCGCTCTCCGGCCGGCACCTGGTCTACGTGCCCAACGGCAACGCCTCCGGCATCAGCCGGAAGCTGCCCGACACCGAGCGCAAGCGGCTGCGGGACGTGCTGAAGAAGCTGGTGCCGGACGGCGCGGGCGTGATCGTCCGGACCGCCGCCGAGGGCGCCAGCGAGGACGAGCTGGCCCGCGACGTCAAGCGGTTGCAGGCGCAGTGGGAGGACATCCAGGCCAAGGCGGCCGAGGGCGGCGCCCCGGTGCTGCTCTACGAGGAGCCCGACCTGGTCATCCGGGTCGTCCGGGACCTGTTCAACGAGGACTTCCGCGAGCTGGTGATCGAGGGCGACGAGTCGTACGACGTGGTCGAGTCGTACCTGTCGCACGTCTCGCCGGACCTGGTCGCCCGGCTGCGCCGGCACGTCGGCACCACGGACGTCTTCGCCACGTACCGGATCGACGAGCAGATCCTCAAGGGCCTGGACCGGAAGGTCTTCCTCCCGTCCGGCGGCCACCTGGTGATCGACCGCACCGAGGCGATGACCGTGGTCGACGTCAACACCGGCAAGTACACCGGCGCGGGCGGCAACCTGGAGGAGACGGTCACCCGGAACAACCTCGAGGCCGCCGAGGAGATCGTCCGCCAGCTCCGGCTGCGCGACATCGGCGGCATCGTGGTGATCGACTTCATCGACATGGTGCTGGAGTCGAACCGCGAGCTGGTGCTGCGCCGGCTGACCGAGTGCCTGGGGCGGGACCGCACCAAGCACCAGGTCACCGAGATCACCTCGCTCGGCCTGGTGCAGATGACCCGCAAGCGGATCGGCGCGGGCCTGCTGGAGGCGTTCAGCGAGACCTGCGAGTGCTGCAAGGGCCGGGGCCTGATCATCCACACCGAGCCGGTGCCGGAGAAGCCGCGCTCCGGCGGCGGCGCGGGGGAGAAGGTCAAGGCGGTCGCCTCGGCGGTCGCCGCCCCGGCGGCCGAGCAGGGCGGCGGCGCGTCCCGGAAGCGGGCCCGCAAGAGCGCGCCGGTCGAGCGGACCGTGGCCGAGGTCACCGAGCCCGACACCGCGACCAGCCCGGACGCCGACTACCACGACACCATGGGCTACGACCTGTCCCGCTACGAGACGGACACCCCCGCCGCGCCGGAGATCGCCGACAGCCAGACGGGCGAGTCCGCCCGGCTGGCCGCCCCGGACGACCCGGACGCGCTGGCCGACACCGACGGCGACGAGCCGGAGGGCGGCTCCGGCCGGCGCCGGTCCCGGCGCAGCGGCGCGCGGCGGCGCACCCGGCCGTGACCGGCTGAGCAGCCCGGCGTTTGGCAGGGCCCCTTTCCCGGCAATGTCCCGGGGAGGGGGCCTTGTCGTATGGTCGATCCCCGGCCACGATCGGCCAACCCGGTCAGGAGAAGAACCATGCGCCGTCTGCTCGCCGTCACCACGGTCACCGCTGTCCTGCTCACCGGCGCCGGATGCGCGGCCGAGCGGCCGGAGCCGGGCGCCCCGGGGGCCCCGGCGGGGGGGCCCCCCCCCGGGGCGGGGGGCGGGGGGCCGGGGGGCCGGGGCCGGCGGGGTGGGGGGCGCGGGGTGGGGGGGGGGC
>NZ_JBFAVI010000260.1:0-6523 GCF_040679695.1 Micromonospora sp. NPDC052213 | reverse complement strand
TCTGGGAGGGGCCGATCGAGGAGGCGGTGGCACACCTGCGACAACACAATGTCGAGGTGGAAACAGGACCTGTTCGGCGATTCGGTGCCGGCGGGGCAGGGACAAGCGTCTACTTTCGCGATCCTGACGGAAGCCTGCTCGAGTTCATCTCCTACGAGGCGTCCCCGCGGCGGGCCAGCCCCGACCCGGCCGACCCCGACAGGCCAGCAGGCGGCCGTCCAGGCGTTGCCGATGCCCCACGCTCGTAACGGACCACATCTTCGCGCATAAGCCGCAGGCCCGAGTTCAGCATGATCAGATATCCGCTCATCGGCACGTCCGGATGTCACCCGTGAGCCGGTTAGCTTGCTTGAGGAGGGCTTCGCGGCTGGATGAGGATGGCGGCGCGGCGGTGACAGGTGCGGTTGCTGCTGCGGATCAGCCGGTCAGGCACGCGGTGGGGTGGCCGATCGGCGGCCCCCATGCGAGGCGACCAGGGCGTCAGCCACGATCGCGGCGTCCGCCTCGGCGACGTCGGCGGGATACTCCGGCAGGAGGTCGTCCCAGACGACCAGCCAGGATCCGTAGAGCTGCGCCTGGCCCTCCGGCCGGGCGAAGAACCAGACGTGCAGGTGAGCGCCGCCGTCGCCGACGCGGTAGACGTGGGCTCGCGAGATGTGCGGCAGAGCCTGCACGTGGCGGACGATTCGCGTGGTCAGCAGTCCCAGCTCCGCTGCGAGATCGTCGGGGAGATCTGCCATGTCATAGTGATCGCGCGGGTACAGCATCAGCACCAGCGGCACGCCCACTCCCGGGACACGGGCCAGCCGCCAGTGATCGTTGAACCAGATTCCCTCGTCGCGCTCCTGGCAGTTCCGGCAGTCCGCCGGATCCTCGCCGTGCCGGGCGGGCTCGGGCAGCACCGGCGGGCGCAGCGACGCGACGCGCAATCCATCCTGTTCGAACGGGCTGATGTCCCATCCCGTCATGCGCGCCAGCGGAAGCCGCCGCTCGCTGTCAGCGACGGCCACCGCGTGGTCATAGAACTGGTCCGGACGCAAGGCCATGGCGCGAAGACTAGTACAACGAAGATTTCATCGCTATTCATCGCTATTACGTGGGCTGCCCGCCACGGCCCGACGGGTGGCCACACGCTCGATGGCACGGATTCGCCGTGGGAACCCCCTTGTCGGCTATGAGCGGGGTCGCCAGCGCCAAGGAAGCTGACGCGCTGTGACGACCGCCCGCAGCCGGCGCACCTACGGCGGCATGTGTGTGCGTTTCGGCATTGCCCACACTGCACAATACGGCGACTATGCCTATGCGCTGCACTGGGTCGGTTGTCTAGTGCTCTGACCACGAACGTTGACGGTGTTGGGGTCAGGCTGCGCGGGTGGCGGGTTGGCCCCAGCGTCGTTGTCGTTCGCTGCGGATGCGGGCGCGTTCTCGGCGTTGGGCGGCCAGGACGTCGGGGTGGCGGGCGTTGGCGTTGCGCCAGCGCAGGTAGGCCTGCAGTTTCCGGGCTAGGACGGGGTGGTTGGGGTGGTTCGAGGCGGCGATGACGAAGGTGCGTAGTGGCCCGAACTGGGCCTCGATCGGGTGGGCCCAGGAGGCGTAGGTCGGGGTGAAGCAGAGCTCGACCTTGTTCCGGGCGCCCACGACCGGATCTTGCGGCCTTTGTGCGCGGACAGGTTGTCCAGGATCATGTAGATCGGTGCCCCGTTCGGACGCGCGGCGCGGATCGACTTGAGTGCGGCGAGGGTGTTCGTGGCGCTCTTGCGGCGGCGGACGACGCCCCAGAGTTGGTCGTCGCCGACGCTGTAGCAGCCGTGGAACTGTCGGACTCCGTGCAGCTTGCGGTAGTTCGCGGGTAGCCGGGGTGGGTGCCTGGCCGGCGCCCACCCGGCACCGGCCTGCGGGCGGATCACCACGGGCCCGAACTCGTCGAACGC
Source organism: Micromonospora sp. NPDC052213 (assembly GCF_040679695.1). NCBI lineage: Bacteria > Bacillati > Actinomycetota > Actinomycetes > Micromonosporales > Micromonosporaceae > Micromonospora > Micromonospora sp. NPDC052213. Next base: position 4,592 of record NZ_JBFAVI010000260.1, on the reverse strand, counting down.
GAATACCCGCTGCGGGAAGTGGCTGCTGACGTACTCGATCCGGGCGAGCTTGACCTCGCGCTGCGGGTCGGTGGACTCCTTCCACGTCTTGGTCCGCTGGAAGGTGATCCGGTGCCGGTGCAGAATCTGCCGCAGCCGTTCCCGCCCGATCCGGACCCGGCGGGTGGCGTGAAGGCACAGGTGGTCGGCGAGCTTGCGGAGGCTCCAGCGGGTGAACGGACGCCCCAGCTTCTCGGGGCGGGTGTTGGCCGTCTCGACGATGAACTGCTCTTCGCCGCTACTGATCTGGCGGGGACAGCCACCCGCCCACCGAGGGTCCAGGCTGGCCATCCCCTCTCGTTGAACCGGTGGATGACCTGCCGGACCGTGTCCTCATCCGCCTGCACCAGACGGGCGATCGCCGGCACCGTGTTCCCACCGGCCGACGCCAACACGACCATCGCCCGCCGTAACCGAATCGGCGAGCCGGTACCTCTACGAGTGAGCCTCAGCAGCTGCTGACCCTCCTGGTCACTGAGCCGCCGAACGCGAACGAGTTCTGCCACCGCCACAGCCTGAACGCCACCACGCTGCCGGGCTGGCAGGCCGGGCGGCGTGTCATCCAACACCGTGAACGTTCGTGGTCACGGCACTAGCCCTCGCGTGTCGTCGACCGCGGATGCCGCTGCGGTGACGTGACCGACGGCGGCAGTCAGCGCGGCCACGACCGGTGTGAGCGCGGCGATCGGCTCCTGCGGCGACGGCTGCTGCGGCACCGCGCTCAGCGACCGCGACGCCTCACCCAGGACCCCACCGGCCTGCACCAGCCGAGACCGAGCCTGCCCGAGCACTTCTCGCGCGCGAGCCAACGCCACAGCGATGCCGGCGAAGCCGGAGGCCACCGCCCGGGCGGTGATCTGCTCGATTGCATGGTCGATAGCCGCGGCCTCCTGCTGCGCCCGGTCACACCCGCCGCCGTCGCCTGCAAGTCGGCACCAATGCTGTCGGTCAGCGATGTCGCGTCACCCACCGGCTCCGAGTCCACACAGAACCGTGGCAGCGTAGAGACGAGTGCCGGTGGAACACAACCAATGCGCAGAACGGCTTCCGGTTGAGAGACCCGTATTCTGTTAGTGACAGCAGGCGTCAGGCCTCGTCTCCCCATGCCCGTAATGCGCCAGCCACCGCCACCGTGTTTGGGTGGTTATCACCCAGCAGCCGCGTACTGTCGGCAGTCACCTTGGCGAGGAGGGCGACTGCCTCGGCAGTGCGCTCCGCCTGCCGATAGGAGGTGGCCAGGTTGGCACGGGCGGTCAGTGTGCTCGGGTGCTCCTCACCGAGGAGTCGCACGTAGTCGGCGACCATCTTCGTGAGGAGGTCGACCGCCTCGGTGTTGCGCCCCGCCCGTCGATAGGAGACAGCGAGGTTGGTGCGGGCGGTCAATGTGCTCGGGTGCTCCTCACCGAGGAGTCGCACGTAGTCGGCGACTACGCCGCGATGCTGTCCCGCCCACACGGTGGATACCTGATTGTCGTTGTCGACGGCACTGGCGTACCCAGCGGTGCCGTCATCGAGACCGCCGACTACGACGCATCCCGGCTGCACGACGTGCTGACCAAAGACCTCGAAGGCTAGGTGACGGTCTCCTCGCCAGCTCCCGCCGCGAGGACGAAATCCGGCGGATGCCGCAGCCGGCGATCGTTCTGCCCGTAGGCATGCCTGCGCCTGAGCCGACGCTGCCGCAGCCTTGGACTGTCAACACTATCGAGCAGCGAACTGTCGGTATTCCGTCATCCGGGCAAATCGCCGCCAAGCGATAGAATGCCTGAGCAAAACGAGTGGCCATAGTGGATCACTGGAGGCGCACTGGTGCATTGGCGATCGGCGGCGGTGTGCGATGTGTGCCAGCCGTTCCGGCTGTCCGAGCGGGCCGGCGGGCCAGCGGGCCGGCGTCATCGCCCGCGCGCGGCACCGGCGGCTTGCCGGGCGTCGGCGAGAACCTGGCCAACGCGGGCCGTGTTCGTCGGACTGGTCGGTCTGCTGCTCGCCGGGTGCACCACCGAACCGGAGCCGACCCGGCTGGACGGCAACGATCAGATCGTCGAGCCGAAGGTCAGCAGCGCGGCGCCGCCCGGTCCTGAGTTCGATCTGGCCCGTCGGAGACTCGCCGGCGCCCAGCTCACCCGGGACGGTAAATATCAGGCTCGGCTGGCCGGCGACTGGGTGGTCGTCTCTACCGCCGACGGTGCCGAGTTCGACCGGTTCGCCACCGGTGCCGAAGGCGCCCGGATCAGCATGGACTTCTCTCCTGACGGGCGATACCTCGCGGTCGGACTACCGGACTCGGTGGTCCTCTACGACTTCACCACGAAGGACCCCACGGCGCTGCCCCTGCCCGAGGAGGTAAAGCGACCGGATGGCGAACCCCAGCCGCGCACCGGCAAGTTACGCTTTTCGGCCGACAGCGGCCATCTGGTGGTCGAACTGTTCGATGAACGGGCCAACAGTCGCTACTGGCTCCACGATCTGCACACTCGCCGTGAGATCGTCTCACCGCTTCCGCCGAGCATCGAGGTCCCAAGTGATCCGGGTGTCATCTTGTACGTAGCAGGGCTGACCGTGGTCGACGGCGGAAAGCGGGTGGTGATCGCCGGTCAAGAAGGCTTCCTGGTCTGGGTGCCGGACGAGCAGACATTCCAATGGCGGCCCTGCGCCTGCGGTAGCACCCTGACCAGCACAGTGGACCGGCAGGCTCGGCACGTGGCATTCCTGACCCTGAACGACGAAGTGGTGCTCTGGGATCCGGGCCCTCCCCAGGAGGTTGGACACTGGAAGGTGCCGGCCGTGGACCTCGGGGCCAAACCGGCCGTGAACCCCACCGAGCTGGAGTTCACCGAAGACGGCGGCTGGCTGCTGGCCGGCCCGGAGTACGGCCACGTGTGGTCGGTCCCGGACGGCAAGCTGGCGGGTTCGTGGCAGGGGTCCGGGCCGTGAGCGGCGGCAAACCGAAACGGCGGCGCGGTACCAGCGGTCCGGACCGGAAGCGGGGAGTCCGGGGCGGGCGTCCGGCAGGGGGCCGGGACAAACCGGGAGGCGATCAGCCGGTACCGCGGCTGCGCCGGGTGCTGGGATCGTTGCATCGGGCCTGGTGGTTCGTGCTGGGTACCGCGGTGGCCGCCCTTCTCGGCGCCATCACGAGCATCTATGTGCCCAGGTGGGTTGACCATCTGGACCCGCAGATCGTCGCGGTACACGTCGTGGCGAATCCGGCCACCGTGGACACCTGGGGCACCGCTGAGTTCGCCATGGTGCTGCCGAAGGACGTCCGGCCCTCCGATGATCCACCGGTGGGCTGCGCGACGCTGATCGACTGGGCGCGCGCCCTCGGCGCCGTCGATCACAAGGTGAGCCGGGTGCGCGTCGTCGTGCAGGGCGCCAGCGACCAGGGGGTGCTGATCGACAACCTGCGTGCCCGGGTGATCCGACGCAGCCAGACTCCGGAACCGGCCGGTGTGCAACTGCGCTGCGGCGGCCAGCAGGGAGCCGCCGAACCACGGGACGTCGAGATGGACCTGGACGCTCCCCAGCCGGCCGCCCGCTACCGCACCCTGATTGAGGGGCGCCGGCCACTGTTCGGGTTCACCCTCGCCAAGGGCGAGACCGAGGTGTTCGACCTGACCGCGTTCACCACCGGCACGGTGGAGTGGACTCTCGAACTCGACCTGGTGGTCGCTGGGAAACGGAAGCGGGTCGAGGTGACCAATCGGGGCCGGAGCTTTGTCACGACCGCGGCACCCGGACCCCGGACCTACCAGGTACCCCCAGGCGGCGACCACTGGGTCGAGTGTGCGCAGACGCCCCTCCGGGTCTGCCTGGAGGGCGATCCGCCGGCACGTTTCCGGTACGACTCCTGACGGCCCTGTTGCGTTATCGGATCAGTGGGTATCCCAGAGCCGTGCCCAGGGCGCTGGTCAGATGGCGTGGGCGAGCTCGGTGAACGCGGCGGCGACCCGTGCCGGGGACTGCGTAGATTTCAACTCTGTCTACATTCGGCTTTGTCTCACATTCGGTGGCTACCGAAGGTAGTAATGAGCACGAGCGCTATGCGTTTCACGTTCTCTCCCTCGTGTCGACGGTGCGTCGGATTGCGTACTGACCCGAAACCCGCGGGCCGCGCGGGCCTCCGAGAGGCCTTCGACCATAGCGAGCCTCACGCCAGCACATCGAGGAGATCGCATCTATTTAGCCACGGTGCGTCAATTGGCGACCACGCAGGGTGCTTGCGCGTTCCGTGCTGGTTTGTACCGCCTCATCGACGACACCCAGTAGCCCCAAGCGCAGGTCAGCGACCCTCACGTACGCCGCGAGCACCGCTGCGGCCCCGGCCAGCAGCGCCAGCCGCACCGCCGCCGACACCCGCTGGTCGTCTCCCCCCTGCGGCCTCGCCGGGTCATGGAACGTGGCCGTTCCCCGCGGCTGGCAGGACTTCGACATCTGCTGTCGAACCCTTCGCTGCACGGAGGATGCGCCAGGCGGACAGGATGGCGAGGAGCAGCAGGACGGGGAATGCGAGCGCCCACCAGAGCTGCCAGGTGGCGCAGTGGCTCGGCGAG
>NZ_JBFAVI010000259.1:0-6573 GCF_040679695.1 Micromonospora sp. NPDC052213 | reverse complement strand
CCCGCCCTGATCGCGGTCTGGCAGTCCGGGGCCGGCTACCTGCCGCTGGATCCGCAGCTGCCGGCGGAACGGCTGCGCTACATGATCGAGGCGGCCGGCAGCCCGGTGGTGGTCACCTCCACCGTCGAGCAGGCCACCCTCACCGGCCTGTACGACGGCGTCCTGGTCCTGGTCGCCGGGGTGTCGGGCCGGGCCGCGACGGCCGCCGCCTCCGGCGCCTCCGCGGGCGGCCCGCCGTGCCACTCCACCTCCAGCACCGTGTCGCCGCTGCGCAGCCGCACCCGGCGGACCGGGCCGGCCAGCTCGGCGACCAGGTCCCGGGCGTGCCGCCGCAGCCCGGCCAGCACCGCGTCCACCCCGGACGCCGACTCCGCGCCGGCCGGCGCGGTGTCGACCGGGGCGCCGCCCGCGCTCACCGGGCACCCGCCCGGGCACCGAGGCGGGCCGCGCCGAAGCGCCGGAACCGCTGCCGGCGGCGCCTCACCAGCGTGGCGGGCGGCACGTCCAGCAGCGGCAGCAGGGCGGCCGACACCGCCGCGCCCAACGCGCGCGCGGCCGCCTCCGGGTCGTGGTGCGCGGCCGGGGCCGGCTCGGGCACGAGGTCGTCGACCACCCCCAGGCGGCACAGGTCGGGCGCGGTCAACCGCAACGCGCGCGCCGCCTGCGGGGCGGCCCCCCGATCCGGCCAGAGGATGGCGGCGCAGCCCTCCGGGCTGATCACCGAGTAGACGGCGTGCTGGAGCATCAGCACCCGGTCGGCCACCGCGAGGGCCAGTGCGCCGCCGCTGCCGCCCTCCCCTGTGATCACCGCGACGACCGGGGTGGGCAGCACGGCGAGCGCGAGGATGTTCTCCGCGATGGCCGCCGCCTGCCCCTGCTCCTCGGCGCCCACGCCGGGATCCGCCCCGGGCGTGTCGACCAGGGTGACCACCGGCAGGCCGAGGCGGGCGGCCAGCCGCATCAGCCGCAGCGCCTTGCGGTGCCCGGCCGGGCTGGCCATGCCGAAGTTGCGGGCGACCAGCTCGGCGGTGGTGTGGCCCTTCTGGTGCCCGATCACCATGACGGGCCGGCCGTCCAGCCGGGCCAGTCCGCCGACCACCGCCGGGCAGTCCGCGCCGAGCCGGTCGCCGTGCAGCTCGACGAAGCCGTCGAACGCCGACTCCAGGTAGTCCAGCGTGGTCGGCCGGCCCGGGTGCCGGGCCAGCCGCACCGTCTCCCAGGCGTCGCCGCCCGGCGGGTCGGCCGGGCCCGGCGCCGTCGCGGCACCCGCCTCGCCGGCCGGCCGCGCCACGCCCGGCGACGGCTCCTGCCGGGGTACGGCGGGACGCGCCGCCGGCCGACGTCCCGCCCGGGCCGCGGCGAGCAGCGCCGCCAGCCGGCCCCGCAGGGCGTGCCGGGGCACCACCATGTCGACCTGCCCGTGCCGCAGCAGGAAGTCGGCCGTCTGGAAGCCCTCCGGCAGCGGCCGGCCGGTGACCTGCCGGATCACCCGGGGACCGGCGAAGCCCATCCGCGCACCGCTCTCGGCGATCACCACGTCGGTGTTGGTGGCGAACGAGGCCGCCACTCCCCCGTACGTCGGGTCCGTGAGCACGCTGACGGTGAGCAGCCCCGCCTCCCGCAGCGCGGCGATCGCCTGGCTGACCGTGGCCATCTGCATCAGCGACAGGACGCCCTCCTGCATCCGCGCGCCGCCGGAGGCGGTGACCAGGATCAGCGGCGTGCCGTCCTCCAGCGCCCGCTCGGCGGCCCGGGTGATCAGCTCCCCGACGGCGCAGCCGAGGCTGCCGCCGAGGAAGCGGAAGTCCATCACCGCGAGCGCGCACGGATGCCGGCCGATGGTGGCGGTGCCGCAGACGACCGCCTCGGCCAGCCCGGTGCCGGCCCGGGCGGCGGTGAGCCGGTGCGGGTACGGCAGCAGGTCGACGAAACCGATCGGGTCGACCTCCGCCGGCCGGTCCGGCAGGGCGGTGAACGACCCCGGGTCGACGAGCTGGAGCAGCCGCTCCGGCGCGTCGAGGCGGGCGTGCGTGCCGCACTCGGGGCAGACGTCGAGGTTGCGGCGCAGCCGCTTGCGGTACAGCAGGGTGGCGCAGCCGCCGCAGCGGGACCAGAGCTGCCCCTCCCGGGGCGCGGTGGCGGTCACGACGGCCGCCCGACGGGCGCGGCGTCGAAGCGGTAGAAGCACCGGGCCATGGCGTCGCGCGGCTCCCGCCACGTCGGCAGGTACGGCGAGACGTACGGGCGCAGCCGGGCGCTCACCCGCACGAACTCGGGGTGCCCCCGGGCCGCCTCGACCGCCGACCCGGCCGGCGCGTCCGTCTCCAGCAGGTGCACGTAGAGGTCACCCAGCCGGTACAACGACCGGTGCCGCACCCCGACCAGGTGCGGCAGCTCCGTCGCGTCGGACTCGGCGAAGATCTCGGCGACGCGCGCCTCGGCGCTCGGCACCACCTTCGCGACGATCAGCGAACGGTCCATGGGTGGACCTCCCTCCACGGCGTCCGACGTCGGTGACGACGGCGCCGGCCGAGCCGGACGACTGGCGACACGATGCGGCCACGGGCGTCACGGCGGCGTCACCACGGCCCGCCGCCCGACAACGCCACTTCGTGACGCTGCGTTGACGCAGGCTGTGTATCCGCTGTACAACACCGCTCACCACGGTGGACTATCCGCAGTTCAGAACCGTTTTCGTGGACACGTCGCCGGCGGTCCGATCTCATCCGAAACATTGACCGAGAGTGACTACGATTGATAATCTTCGTCACGGTCAGCCCGGCGACCGCGGCGCGCGACGCCGCGCCGCGGCGGAGCGACCCGACAGTGGGGTCAAGGGCAGCCGCGCCGGGACAGCAGAGGAGTCGGGACGAGCGTTCCGCAGGGGGTGCCGCCGTGGCCGCTGATCCGTCGACGCCGACCACCGGGCGCCGCCCCGGCACGCAGATATCGCTGCACCTGCTCGGCGGCTTCCGGCTGCTGCACGGCGACACCCCCGTCGTGGTGCCGCGCGGCCTGCAACGGGTCATCTCACTGATCGGCCTGCGCCCCGGCGCCACCCGCAGCCACCTCGCCGGGCTGCTCTGGCCCGACGCCCCCGAGGACCGCGCGCTGTCGTCCCTGCGGACCGCGCTGTGGCGGCTACGCCAGGACCCCTGCTGCCCGCTCACCACCGCCGGCGACACCGTACGCCTCGGCCCCACCGTCCGGGTCGACGTCGACGCCCTCATCGGCACGGCCGCGCGGGTACGCGACGGCGACGCCCCGTGCGCCGCCGCCCTCGCCGCCGGCCGACACGACCTGCTCCCCGGCTGGTACGACGACTGGGTCCTCGCCGACCGGGAGCGGCTGCGCCAGCTGCGGCTGCACATGCTGGAGGAACTGGCCGGCCAACACCTGGCGGCGGGCCAGCACGGGCAGGCCCTGGAGGCCGCGCTCGAGGCGATGGCCGCCGAGCCGCTGCGCGAGACCCCGCACCGGCTGGTGGTGCGCATCCACCTCGCCGAGGGCAACGCCTTCGAGGCCGTGCACGCCTTCTACGTCTACCGCGACCTGCTGCTGCGGGAACTTCGGCTCGAACCCTCCGCAGCCATGACCGCGCTGCTCGACGACACCCTCGCGCCCATCCGCGAGGCCACCCGGGACACCCCGACGCCGCCGCGCCGCACGCCGTCCGCCCGGGTCGCGCCCCGCGCCCGCTGAACCGGCGTCACCGGCGCAGCCGCACACGTGACGGGCAGGTGACAGCCGCCCGGGCAGGGTGGGCCGCACAACAATCCCGTGGTCTCCGACACCGCTCGCGGAGCGCCACCGGCGAGAGGGGTCCCATGAGCCGTCTACTGATCGTCAGCAGGATCATCCCGGGCGCGGAGGGTCGGGTCGCGCAGATCTTCGCCGAGTCCGACGCGACCGAACTGCCCGCCCTGACCGGCGTCCGGCACCGGTCCCTGTACTGCCTGCACGACCTGTGCGTCCACCTGATGGAGACCGCGGACGTCGACCCGGACGCCCTGGCCGGCGCCCGCAACCACCCGCTGTACCGCCAGGTCAACGAGCGCCTGTCCGCGCACACCTCGCCGTACCTGCCGACCTGGCGCTCGCCACGCGACGCGATCGCCGGCTGCTTCTACCGCTGGGACGCCGCCGACGCGCCGTCCCCGCACGCGGCCGGCTGAGCGGAGGCGGCCCCATGTCACCCAGACCACCCCACGTCCTGATCATCGGCGCCGGCACCGGCGGGCTCTGCCTGGCCCACGGCCTGCGCCGCGCCGGGATCAGCGTCGCCGTCTACGAGAAGTACCGCACCCGCGGCGAGGGACTGCTCGGCTACCGCGTCGGCATCGGCCCCACCGGCAGCCGCGCCCTGCGGGAGTGCCTGCCGCCACGGCTGTTCGACACCTACCTGGCCACCTGCGCCCGATCCCCCCGCTACTTCAACGTCATCACCCAGCGGATGCGCCAGACCGCCTCGTTCACCCTGCGCCCCGACACCGACCCGGTGGACACCGAACGGTCCGTGGCCCGGATGACCCTGCGCCAGGTCCTGCTCACCGGCATGGAGGACGCGGTCCACTTCGACAAGACCTTCACCCGGTACGAGCAACGCGACGACGGCACCGTCACCGCACACTTCGCCGACGGCAGCACCGCCACCGGCGACCTGCTCGTCGCCGCGGACGGCACCCACTCCGCCGTACGCCGCCAGTACCTGCCGCACGCGGTCACCCGCGACGCCGGCACCGTCAACATCGCCACCCGCATCCCCCTGACCCCGCACACCCGCCAACTGCTGCCCGAACGGATCGAGCAGGGCATCTCGCTGATCTTCGGCACCGGCGGGATGATGGGCGTGCTGCACGTGATGGAGTTCAAGTGGAACGGCGACGGCACGCTGAAACCCGGCGTCGACCCCGCCGACGCCGCGCTGCTGCGCGACTGGCCCGGGCTGCGCCACGACACCACCCGCGACAACATCAACCTGGTCATCTGGAGCACCGCCCGCCGGTTCCCGCCCGACGTCATGCAGCGCCGCGGCGAGGACCTCGTCCTACTCGCCCTCCAACTCACCCGCAACTGGCACCCCCACCTGCGCGAACTGCTCGCCCGCAGCGACCCGGGCAGCGCCCTGCCGATCCGGGTCTCCACCAGCGAGCCGGTGCCGCCGTGGAAGAGCAGCACCGTCACCCTGCTCGGCGACGCCATCCACACCATGACCCCCGGACGCGGCGTGGGCGCCAACACCGCGCTGCGCGACGCCGCCCTGCTCTGCCGGCAGCTCCGGCTGGCCGCGGCCGGCGACAAGACGCTGCTCCAGGCGGTGTCCGACTACGAGGCCGCGATGGTGCCGTACGGCTTCGCCCGGGTCGCCGACTCACTCAACCGCAGCGGCACCAACGGCGACGACCGGATGTACAAACCCGTCGTCGGCCGGCTCGCGCTGCTCGGCGCACGCGGCTACTTCGGCGTCACCAGCCGGGTGCCCCGACTGGCGCGCAAGTTCGTCAACGACTTCTACACCTACCGCGGCGAGGAGGACTGACCGTCCGACCCGGACCCCGGCGCCCGCCCGGCGCCGGGGTCCCCGCGTGCCCGCCCCGCACCGTGCGGACGGCGCCGGGCGACGACGGTCCGTCGCCCGGCGGACACCGCCGGTGCAACCCGTCCCACATGCGCCGTGACCGGCCGATCCTGCCTGCCGCCCGCACGGCACGTGTGCGAAGCTGCGGCGAGTTTTTCTCGGAGTTTCGACGCGAACGAATAGGAGGTCCGCCGTGGCGTGGTCTTTCGGGCACTGGCTGATACTGATCGTGGCCCTGCTGGTGGGTCTGGCCGCCGGATGGTTCTGGCGCGGCCGGCAGGGCGCGGCAGCCGGGCACGGCTCGCCCACGGTGGAGGGTGACCGGGCCGCCGGCATGACCGCCGTGGTGGTCGACCCGCCGCCCGCCGCCACCACCGACGAGGTACGCCCCGAGGTGACCCTCGACCGGGCCCCGGACGCCGTCGCCGACCCCGTGCCCGCCCTCGACGGCCCGGCCGACGCCGGCCCCGCCCCGGTCACCGTCGTCGCCACCGACGCCGGGCCGGCCGACAAGGTCGACCCGGCCGACATGGCGCTCACCGGCGACCCGGTGCCGGCGCCCGACACCGACTCCGTGGCGGCGGCCACGCCGAGCGACACCGCCCCGGATCACCGGCCGGACGCCGAGGTCGTGCTGCCGGCCGCCGCCGGCGTGACCGGCCCCGTCGACCGCGAGCCGGCCGAGGAGCCGACCACCGCCACCGAGCCGGAACCCGTCGCCGCGAACGAACCGGAGCCGGTGCCGGCCACCGCCGCCCCGATCGAGGCCCCGACCACCGAGCCGGAGCCCGTCGCCGTGAACGAACCGGAGCCGGTGCCGGCCACCGCCGCCCCGATCGAGGCCCCGACCACCGAGCCGGAGCCCGCGCGCGCCGCCGGGGCGGAGCCCGTCCCGGCCGCCGAGCCGGAACCCGTCCGGGCCGTCGCCGTCCCCGCCCAGGCGCAGCCCGAGGCCGAGCCGGTCCCCGCAGCCGCCGGCCCGGCGGAGCCGACCC
>NZ_JBFAVI010000258.1:0-6652 GCF_040679695.1 Micromonospora sp. NPDC052213 | reverse complement strand
TTTCCTCGGGCCGCCGGGGTGCCTAGAGTGGGGGCGGCGACCGTTCTGGTGGCCGGTGACCCGGCGGGAGGCGCAACCCGGCGGGCGCCGGGTCAGCGGGCGCCGAGGTGGGCGAGCAGGTCCTGCCGGGTGAGGACGCCCTTCGGCTTGCCGTCGACCAGCACCAGGGCGGCGTCGGACTTCTCCAGCAGGCCGACCGCCTCGCTCACCGGCTGCCCGCCGCCGATCATCGGCAGCGGCTCGGCCATGTGCCGCTCGATGGTGTCGTGCAGGTGCGCCTGACCGGTGAACAGCGCGTCGAGCAGGTCCTTCTCGGCGATCGAGCCGGCCACCTCGCCGGTCACCACCGGGGGCTCGGCCTTGAGCACCGGCAGCTGCGAGACGCCGTACTCGCGCATGTAGTCGATCGCGTCGCGGACCGTCTCGGTCGGGTGCACGTGCACCAGCTCGGGCAGGCCGCCCGGCTTGTTGGCCAGCGCGTCGGCGACCGTCGGCTCCGTGCCGGAGTTGTCCAGGAAGCCGTACCGGGCCATCCAGGTGTCGTTGAAGATCTTCGACAGGTAGCCCTTGCCGCTGTCCGGCAGCAGCACCACGACGACGTCGTCCGGGCCGGCCTTGCGGGCCACCTCCAGGGCGGCCACCACGGCCATGCCGCAGGAACCGCCGACCAGCAGGCCCTCCTCGCGGGCCAGCCGCCGGGTCATCTCGAACGACGCCTTGTCGGAGACCTCGATGATCTCGTCGGCGAGGCCCCGGTCGTACGTCTCCGGCCAGAAGTCCTCGCCGACGCCCTCGACCAGGTACGGCCGGCCGGTGCCGCCCGAGTAGACCGAGCCCTCCGGGTCCGCGCCGATGACCTTGACCCGGCCCTCCGACGCCTCCTTCAGGTAGCGGCCGATGCCGGAGATGGTGCCGCCGGTGCCGACGCCCGCCACGAAGTGGGTGAGCCCGCCCCCGGTCTGCTCCCACAGCTCCGGGCCCGTGGTCTCGTAGTGCGAGCGCGGGTTGGCCGGGTTGCTGTACTGGTTGGGCTTCCAGGCGCCGGGGATCTCCCGGGCCAGCCGGTCGGAGACGTTGTAGTAGGAGCGCGGATCCTCCGGCGCCACGGCGGTCGGGCAGACCACCACCTCCGCGCCGTACGCCCGCAGCACGTCCTGCTTGTCCTGGCTGACCTTGTCGGGGCAGACGAAGACGCACTTGTAGCCCTTGAGCTGGGCCACCAGGGCCAGGCCGACGCCGGTGTTGCCGCTGGTCGGCTCGACGATCGTGCCGCCGGGCTGGAGGATGCCCGCCTTCTCCGCGTCCTCCACCATCCGCAGCGCGATCCGGTCCTTCACCGACCCGCCCGGGTTGAGGTACTCCACCTTCGCCAGCACGGTGGCCTGGATGCCGGCCGTGACGTTGCGCAGCCGTACCAGCGGGGTGTTGCCGATCAGCTCGACGACGTTGTCGTAGTACCGCACCTCGTTGTTGCCCTTCTCCTCCGGCGCCGCCGGCGGCGGCCGGGCAGACGTTTTCTCGACGCCCCAGGGTACGTCGGTTCAGGACACCACGTGCCCGGGGATCACGGAGCTGCGGCGGGCCTCCCACTCCAGGAACCGCTCGGTCTCCGCGAGCACGCTGCCGGCCAGCCAGGTCACCATGACCGCGTCGTCGGCCAGCCCGAAGATCGCCAGCGGGATCTCCGGCAGCAGGTCGATCGGCGAGACGATGTACGCCGTCGCGGCGGTCATCAGGGCCAGCCGCAGGCCGCCGTCGTACTCCCCCCGGGTGGTCGCCCGGATCATCCGGGGCAGCGCCGCGAGCCGCGCCCCGAGCGACGGCCCGCCCCGCGACCCCGCCGCGAGCGCCCTCGCCAGCGCGCTGAACGCGGCGCTCCGCTTCAATGTCTTCCCCATGTTCGGCCCCTCTCCGCGTGCCAGGGTGACGTGCCGGCGCAACTGTCGCCCGGTCACCGGAACAGGTACCCAGGACGGTCGGCTTCCAGCCACCCGCGAGCCGACACGACGACGGCGGCGTGTCGTTCCGGCGCGATAATGTCGCTGCATGGGGGTCGTTGGTTCCGCCGTCCCGGTTGGTTCGCGCTGGCAGCGCGCTCGGCAGATCGCCCGCCTGGCGGCGATCGGCACGGGCGCCACGGCGGCCGCCGCGGTGGCGACCGGCGGCGTGCTCCTCGGGCAGGCCCGGCAGGCCCGCCGCACGATCCCGATGGCCGAGGCGCCGCCGCCCCGCTGCGACGGGGTCTACGGCGCGAAACTGCCCGGCCCGCCGGTCACCATGGTCGTGCTCGGCGACTCGTCGGCCGCCGGCTACGGCGTGCACCGCCGCCGGGAGACGCCGGGCGCCCTGCTCGCCACCGGCCTGTCCCGCCGCCTCCAGCGGCCCGTCCGGCTGCACCGCTTCGCGGTGGTCGGCGCCATCTCGGCCGTGCTGAAGCACCAGGTGGAGGCGGCGCTGGAGTGCCGGCCCGACGTCGCCGTGATCCTGATCGGCGGCAACGACGTGACCAACCGCACGCCGCCCGGCCTGGCGGTGCGCTATCTGGTCGAGGCGGTCCGCACGCTGCGCGCCGCCGGCTGCGAGGTGGTCGTCGGCACCTGCCCCGACCTGGGCGCGATCCGCCCGATCCAGCCGCCGCTGCGCTGGCTGGCCCGGCGCTGGAGCCGGCAGCTCGCCGCCGCCCAGACGGTGGCCGTGGTCGAGGCCGGCGGCTGGACGGTCTCCCTCGGTGACCTGCTCGGCCCCCGCTTCACCGCCGAGCCGACCCGGATGTTCGCCTGGGACCGGTTCCACCCCTCGGCGGAGGGCTACGCCGTGGCCGCCGCCGCGCTGCTGCCGACCGTGCTGTCCGCGCTGGGCGCCGGGCAGGAGCGGCGCACTACCCCGGCCCGGGGCGAGGGCGTACGCTCGCTCCCCGCGGCCGCCCAGGAGGCCGCTCGGCACGCGGGCACCGAGGTCAGCGGCACCCAGGTGCGGGGGCGCGACCGCGGCCCCGCCGGTCGGTGGGCGCAGCTGCGCCGGCGGGCCTTCTTCGGTGTCGGCGCGGTGCCGCAACCCGGCCCCGCCGCCGACTCACCCACTCTGGAGGGACTGGCATGAGCGAGCGCTTCATCCCCTCGGGGCTCGCCGGTCGGCTGGGTCGGGCCGCGGCGCTCTCCCTGATCGCCGGCACGGTCGGCGGCGCCGCCGTCCTCGCCGGCCAGGCCTTCGTCGCCCGGCACCGCCAGTACGCCCAGCCGGAGCTCGGGCTGGCGCTGCGCGCCACGGTCGGGCGCGCCGGCGCCCCACCGCTGCGGCTGGTGCTGCTCGGCGACTCGTCCGCCCTCGGCGTCGGGGTCGAACGCCTCGACGACACCATCGGCGGCCAGCTGGCCAACCTGCTCGCCGAGGGCCCGAACGGCCGGCAGGTGCACCTGTCCAGCGTCGGCGTCTCCGGCTCCCGCTCGACCGACCTCGCCACCCAGGTGGCCCGGGCGCTGCTCGGCGAGCGCCCCGACGTGGCGGTGATCCTGATCGGCGCCAACGACGCCACCACCCTGCGCCGGCCGGCGGAGGCCGCCGCCTACCTCGCGGCGGCCGTGCACCGGCTCCGCGAGGCCCGGGTGGAGGTGGTCGTCGGCACCTGCCCCGACCTCGGCGCCGTACGCGCGATCGCGCCGCCGCTGCGGCACCTGGTCGGCTGGTCCGGGCGGCGGGTCGCCCGCGCGCAGACGGCGGCGGTGCTCGACGCCGGGGGCACGGTGGTCGACCTGGCCACCGAGACGGGTCCGGTGTTCCGCGCCGACGCGGGCACCCTGTGCCACGACGGCTACCACCCCTCCGCCGACGGCTACCGGGTCTGGGCGCACGCCCTGCTGCCCGCCGTCGCGGCGGCCGCCGCGGTCGCGTCCCGCCGCTGACCCGCCGGGCGGGGCGCCCGCGTCCGACCGCTGACCCGCCGGGCGTCGCGCCCCACCGGGCGTGACATTTCCCGGTCGGCCGCCAGCTTCCGCGCGAAGTTACCGACGGGTTAACGTTGGCTCCATGCCGACTGAGTCGTCCCGCGACGCCGTCATCGTCGCCACCGCCCGCTCCCCCATCGGCCGGGCGCACAAGGGGTCCCTGCGCGACGTCCGCCCGGACGACCTCGCCGCCACCGTCGTGCGGGCCGCCCTGGACAAGGTCCCCCAGCTCGACCCGACCGAGATCGACGACCTCTACCTGGGCTGCGGGCTGCCCGGCGGCGAGCAGGGCTTCAACATGGCCCGGGTCGTCGCCACCCTGATGGGCCTGGACACCCTGCCCGGCGCGACCCTCACCCGCTACTGCGCGTCCTCGCTGCAGACCACCCGGATGGCGATGCACGCGATCCGGGCCGGCGAGGGCGACGTCTTCGTCTCCGCCGGCGTGGAGACCGTCTCCCGGTACGCCCGCGGCAACTCCGACGGCCTCCCACCGGAGGCGCAGGCGCTGGTCGGCGGCGGCTGGGAGAACCCGCGCTTCGCCGCGGCGGCCGAACGGTCGAAGGCCCGCGCACAGGGCGGCGCCCCGGTCTGGACCGACCCGCGCGAGTCGGGCGAACTGCCGGACATCTACCTGACCATGGGGCAGACCGCCGAGAACCTGGCCCAGGTCCACGACGTGACCCGCGCCGACATGGACGAGTTCGGCGTACGCAGCCAGAACCTCGCCGAGAAGGCCATCGCCGACGGCTTCTGGGCCCGGGAGATCACCCCGGTCACCACGCCGGACGGCACGGTGGTCAGCACCGACGACGGCCCCCGGCCCGGAGTCACCCTGGAGGCGGTCTCCGCCCTGAAGCCGGTGTTCCGCCCGGACGGCCGGATCACCGCCGGCAACTGCTGCCCGCTCAACGACGGCGCGGCCGCCGTGGTGGTCATGAGCGCCCAGAAGGCGAAGGACCTCGGGATCACCCCGCTGGCCCGGATCGTCTCCACCGGCGTGACCGCCCTGTCGCCGGAGATCATGGGCCTCGGCCCGGTCGAGGCCACCCGACAGGCGCTCAAGCGGGCCGGCATGACCATCGACGACGTCGACCTGGTGGAGATCAACGAGGCGTTCGCCGCCCAGGTGATCCCCTCGTACCGCCAGCTCGGCATCCCGCTGGAGAAGCTGAACGTGATGGGCGGCGCGATCGCCGTCGGGCACCCGTTCGGCATGACCGGCGCGCGGATCACCGGCACCCTGCTCAACGCCCTGGACTGGCACGACGGGACCATCGGCCTGGAGACCATGTGCGTCGGCGGCGGCCAGGGCATGGCCATGGTGGTCGAGCGGCTGAGCTGACCACCGCAGGCCGGCCGGCACTCCCGCCCGCGGGGCGGGACCGGCGGGAACGGAACTAGAGCGCGTCGCGGGTCGCCGTCACCTCGGCGGCGGCCCGCGCCAGCGCCTCGGGCGGCGGGGCCGCGGCCACCAGGTCGGCGGCCACCACCCGGAGCTGGTCGGGCAGCGCGAGGTCGTTGTCGAGCCGGGGCACCACCCGCCGGGGCCCGCCCTCGGCGTCGGCGGCCAGGTTGGCGACCTCCTGCACCAGCCGGTGCACCAGGTCGGCACGCGACACGTTGCCGCCGGCGGCCGTGGCCGACCAGCGCGGCTGCTGCCAGTGCCCGACCTGACGAACCAGCAGGTCCACCGCCCGACTCAGCTCCCCTGCGCTCACCGCCCGAGTCTACGAACCCACCCCGCCGGCGCGGGGCGGGCGGGGTGGCGGCCGGGTCAGCGGCGCAGGTAGCCGAGCAGGCGCAGGAGCTGCCAGTAGAGGAAGACCAGCCCGGTCAGCAGGCCGAACGCGCAGAGCCAGGCGTAGCGGCGGGGCAGGCCGTCGCGTACCGAGCGCTCGACCAGGTCGAAGTCGAGGACGAAGCTGAACGCGCCGGCGACGATCGCCACCACCGAGAAGGCGTACGGCAGCCAGCCGACCTCGTCGGTCAGTCCGTAGACCTCCAGCCCCTGCCGGCCGGAGACCAGGTACGCCAGCAGGTTCACCACGCTGAGCACGACGATCCCGAACAGCGTGCCGGCGACCAGCCGGGCCAACCGCGGCGTGGCCCGGACGAGGCGGGCCCGGTAGAGCAGCGCCATGCCGAGGAAGACCCCGAAGGTGCCCGTGACCGCCTGGACGACGATGCCCGGGTGGACCAGCTCGAAGGTCCGGCTGGCCACCCCGAGCAGCAGCCCCTGGAGCAGCGCGTAGCCGACCATCGGCGCCGGGTTGGTGATGCCGCGCCAGGAGATGACCACGACCAGCGCGATCCCGGCCAGCGCGGTGCCGGCCAGCGCGGCGGGTAGCCACGCCGCCGGCGGCACGAGCACCCAGGCCGCGGCGCCGGTGGCCCCGGTGAGCAGCAGCAGCCCGACCGTACGGGCCACCACGTCGTCGACGGTCATCGCCTCCGGGTCGCCGACGCCCAGCACCCGGCTCTGCACCCGGGCGGTCTCGTCGAACCGGGTGAGCACCGGGTTGCTGCTGCGCACGTCGCCTCCCTGCTCGGCGTACCCCCACGCAGTCACTCTGCCCCGGGCGGCCGGGCGGCGGCGCGAAACGCCGGGACCGGCGCGGGCGCGGAAACGACGGCGCCCGCCCCCGCGGCAGCGGGGTCGGGCGCCGGTGGGTGGCGGGGGGGGGGGGGTGGGGGCCCCGGGAGGTTGT
>NZ_JBFAVI010000257.1:0-6656 GCF_040679695.1 Micromonospora sp. NPDC052213 | reverse complement strand
CGTGGGTCAGCCACGGCGCGGCGTCCGCGCCGGCCGGGCGGGAGGCGAGCAGCAGCTCCCCGCCGTCGTCCACCACCTGGATCTCCTGGCGCCCGGCCGTGGCCAGCGGCACCCGCATCGACAGGTCGTGCAGGGCCACCGGCGCGCCGTCGCGGGCGCCGGCGGCGAGGAAGGTGGCGGCGAGCACCGCGGCCGGCACGAGCTCCGCGCCCTGCACCGTGTGGCTGCCCGGGTACGGACGGCTGGCGTCGCTGAGCACCGTGTGCCACAGCCGCAGCTCGCTGCCGGCGACGGTGGTCGCCGTGCCGAGCAGGGTGTGCGAGCCGATGTCGTGCCCGCCGGCGGCCACCGGGGGAGTGGGCTCGCGCCACAGCTCCTGGTGCCGCCAGGCGTAGCGGGGCAGGTCGGTGAGCCCGCCGTCGGGCCGCAGCGCGGCCCAGTCGACCTCGACGCCGTGGCAGTGCGCCTCCGCCACGGCGGCGAGGGCCGTGCGGTGCCCGGGGGCGTGGCGGCGCAGCGTGGTCCCGACGTACCCGTCCTCGATGCCGGCGTGGTCGAGGGTCTCGCGCAGCGAGTGGGCGACGACCGGATGGGCGGAGATCTCGACGAAGGTGCGGTGCCCGTCGGCCAGGGCGGCGCCGACCGCGTCGACCAGGCGGACCGGCCGGCGCAGGTTCGCCGCCCAGTACGCCCCGTCGCAGGCGGCCGCGGCGCGCGGGTCGTCGAGCACCGTCGAGTACATCGGCACGGTCCCCGCCGAGGGGCGCAGGTCGGCCGCGGCGGCCTGTAGCTCGTCGGCGAGCGCGTCCATGTGCGGGCTGTGGAAGGCCACGTCGGACTGCACCCGGCGGACCGCGATCCGGTCCGCCGGCCACTGCTCGATCACGGCGTCCACGGCGGCGATGTCGCCGGAGACCACGGTGGACGCGGGGGCGGAGGCGATCGCCGCGACCAGGTCGGCGCGGCCGGCGAGCCGCTCGGCGACGTCGGCGAACGGCAGGGTGACCATGGCCATCGCGCCCCGGCCGGCGGCCCGCCGCAGCAGGGCGGACCGGCGGCAGATCAGCCGGGCCCCGTCGGCCGGGGTCAGGATGCCCGCGGTCACGGCGGCGGCGACCTCGCCGACCGAGTGCCCGATGACGGCGGCCGGGCGGACCCCGTACGCCCGCCAGACCGCGGCCAGGCCGACGTGCATGGCGAAGGTCAGCGTCTGGATGCGGTCCACCCCGGCCAGCTCGGGGTCGGCGAGCGCCTGCCGCAGCGAGAAGCCGGCCTCCTCGGCGACGACCGGCTCGATCTCGTCGATCGCGGCGGCGAAGGCCGGTTCGTGGGCCAGCAGGTCGCGGCCCATGCCGGCCCAGTGCGAGCCGTGCCCGGAGAAGACCCAGACGGGCCGGGCGGGCGGGCCGGCCGGCGCCACCCCCGAGACCGTGTCGGGGTCCGGTTGGCCGGCGGCGAGCCGGCGCAGGGCGGCGACCACCTCGTCGCGGTCCTGCCCGGTGACCACCGCCCGGTGGGTCAGGTGGGCCCGGCGGCGCGCGAGCGTGTGGCCGACGTCGGCCAGGCCCGGCCGGTCGTCCCCGTCGAGCCGGTCGGCGAGCCGGGCGGCCTGCTGGCGCAGGGCGGCGTCGGACCGGGCCGACAGCGGGAAGAGCGGCCGGGCGGCGTCGTCGGCCGGCGGCGCGTCGGCGCCGGCGGGAACGGGCGGCGCCTCCTCCAGGACGATGTGGGCGATGGTGCCGCCGTAGCCGAACCCGGAGACCGCGGCGCGGCGCGGGCCGTCCCGCTCGGGCCAGGGCAGCGTGCCGGTCACCAGGCGCAGCCCGGTGCCGGCGCCGACGGCGTCGATCGGCTCGCCGCGCAGCGGGGTGCCCGGGATCTGGCCGTGGTGCAGCGCGAGGACGGCCTTCATCAGCCCCGCGACACCGGCGGCGCCCTCCAGGTGCCCGACGTTGGACTTGATCGAGCCGATGAGGCAGGGCCGGTCGCCCGAGCGGCCGGCGCCGTAGACGGCGGCCAGCGCGGTCGCCTCGACGGGGTCGCCGAGCTGGGTGCCGGTGCCGTGCGCCTCCACGTAGTCCACGCTGCCCGGGGCGACGCCCGCCCGGTCGCAGGCGCGGCGGACGACGTGCTGCTGCGCGGGGCCGGACGGGGCCATGATGCCGTCGGTGTGACCGTCCTGGTTGACCGCGCTGCCGCGGATCACCGCCAGGATCCGGTCGCCGTCCCGTTCGGCCTCGTCGAGCCGCTTGAGCACCAGCACGCCGCACCCCTCGCCGCGGCCGTACCCGTCGGCGTCGCGGTCGAACGACTTGCTCACGCCGTCGGGGGCGAGGGTGCCGGCGGCCTGGAGGGAGGCGTTCTGCCCGGGGGTGAGCACCAGGTTCACGCCGCCGGCCAGGGCCACCGTGCTCTCCCGCAGCAGCAGGCTCTGGCAGGCCAGGTGCACCGCGACCAGCGACGCCGAGCAGGCCGTGTCGACGGCGACGCTCGGGCCGCGCAGGTCCAGCGCGTAGGAGATGCGGTTGGCCAGGGCGCAGGTGGCCGCGCCGATCCCGGTGTACGCCTCGACGGTCGGCAGGTCCTCCAGCAGCCGGTCGCCGTAGTCGGTGGTGCTGACCCCGACGAAGACGCCCGTGTCGGTGCCGGCCAGCCGGGTGGGTGGCAGGCCGGCGTGCTCCAGGGCCTCCCAGCCGACCTCGAGCAGGATCCGCTGCTGCGGGTCCATCTCGGCTGCCTCCCGGGGCGAGAGGCCGAAGAACTCCGGGTCGAAGCCGGCGACGTCGCGCAGGTAGCTGCCGGCGGTGACGGTGTCGCGCAGCACCGCCTCGTACTCGGGGCCGCGCTCCCGGTAGGCGCGCCAGCGCTGCACCGGGATCTCCCCGACGGTCTGGCCGCCCTTGAGCAGCAGCTCCCAGAGGGCGTCCGGGGTGTCGACATCGCCGGGCAGCCGGCAACCGATGCCGATGACGGCCACCTGGTACGGGTTGTCGGCGGGATCGTCCCGGGTCATCGTCGTACCTCCGTTGGTCGGGTCGCGGCGCGGGCGGGGGCGGTCAGCGGTCGACGTAGGGGTTGTCCAGCACGCGCAGGACGGCGGCGGTGAACTCCACGCCGGGGCCCATCGCGAGCCAGAGCACGTGGTCGCCGGCGGTGACCTCGCCGGCCCGCAGCGAGTGGTGCAGGGCGAGCAGGTGGTCGCTGGCCCCGCAGTGCCCGATCATGCGCCCGAAGTCGAAGGTGGACTTCTCCATCCCCAGCCCCAGGGGCGCCATGCAGCGCTGCTCGACCACCTCGCGGGAGTAGTTCATGAAGGAGACCTTGGCCAGGTCGGTCGTGCCGATGCCGGCCTCGGCGAGCGCCTGCTCGGCGACGGTGGTCATCGTCTCCTGCGCCTCGCCGAGCACGGCGAGCACGGGGGTCTGCTCGGTGATGTGGTAGAAGAGCCGGGCGCCGAAGTCGAGCTCCCGGCCGACGGTCATGCCGGGCGGGAACATCGGCTCGCCGCCGCGGTGCACCTCCTCGGCCTCCGGCACGGTGATGGAGCAGACCGACAGCAGCTCGGCGAAGCCGCTCTCGGTGCTCAGCACCACCGCCGAGGCGGCGTCGCCGAGGATGAAGCCGAGGTTGGTGCGCCAGCGGTCCAGCAGCGGGGTGCCGTAGTTGTCGGCGGCGACGAGCATCGCGGCCTTGCGTTCCGGCGCGGCCTTGAGGTAGCTGGCCGCGATCTCGAGCATGGTGAACATGCCGTTGCAGCCCTGCCGGATCTCGGTCGCCCGGGGCACCCCGCCGAGGAGGTAGTGCTGGAGGTAGGCGTGCGGCAGCCAGCCCTCGGGGCCCTGGTGCCAGGTGGCCGCGTAGAGCAGCAGGTCGATGTCGCCGCGGCCCAGCTCGCTCTCCTTGAGGGCGTCCTGCGCGGCGCGCAGCGCCATGTCCGGCGCGGGCAGTTCGCCGGCGATCGCGGCGCCGCCCAGCCCGTGCGTCTCGATGTCCTCCTGCGGGTACAGGCCCTGGGCGACGGCGTCCTCGACGGTGACGGTCTCAGGAAGGTAGGCCCCGATCCCACGGATGTACGTTCCGGCGGTGCGCATCGGCTTCTCTCCTCGGCGTTCGACGTGATCGAGGCAATTCGCTTTAAGATTATATAGCGCCTGACGGGCGGTCAATGGCCGTCCGAGGGGCGATGTCGAGCGTCTCGTCGCCCCGCGCCAGCCCCGACAGCAGGGAGACGAACGAGATCTTCGGAGGCATCAGCCGGTCCGGGTCCACGATGGTCTGGGCACGCAGGTGCAGCTCGTCGCGGCCGTGCGCGCCGTCGTAGAAGAACCGGATCAGGTCGATCAGGGCGGCCAGGAAGTCCCGGTAGCGGTCCTCGTACACCTGCATGAGGTGGCGCTCCTTCTCCGGCGCGGCCAGCGCCTCGTGCACCGCCCGGGACAGGCTGAGCGCGCCGCGCATCGCCAGCGTCACGCCGGAGGACAGCAGGGGGTCGATGAAGGCGGCCGCGTCGCCGACCAGCACCCAGCCCGGCCCGGAGAACTGGCTGCACGCGTACGACCAGTCCCGCGCGGTGCGGTAGACGTCGACCCGCCGCGCGCCGCTGGTGAGCCAGGAGACCTCGTTCGACTCCGCGATCTGTTTCTCCAGCAACTGCTCCGGGGGCAGGCCGGACTCGACGAACCGGTCCGACGGGGTGACGTACCCGATCCCGGTCAGGGTGGGGCTCAGCGGCGCGTACCAGAGCCAGCCGTGGGAGCGGCTCTCGACGAGCAGGTCGCCCTCGTGGTCGCCGGGGTAGCGCAGCGCCCCGGCGTAGTAGCTCCACGTCGCCATGTTGCGCAGGTCGTCGTGCCAGGAGACCAGCCCGAAGTGCCGGCCGAGCCAGCGCTGCTGCCCTGACGCGTCGACCACGATCGCGGCGCGGGCGTCGATCGGGTCGGCCTCTCCCCGGAACTGGTAGCTGACGCCCGCGATCCGGTCGCCGTCGGTCAGCGGCCCCCGGACGGTGGCTCCCTCCACCACCACCACGCCCAGTTCCCGCGCCCGGTCCAGCAGCATCGCGTCGAACTCGGCGCGCCGGACCTGCCACGAGTAGTCGAACCGGGCGTCGCGGATCTCCCGGAACCGGAACGACCACGGGGCGGTCTGGTCGGCCCCCCACAGCAGGCTGCCGCCGTGTTTGATCTGGAAGCGCAGCTCCGCCATCCGCTCGCGCACGCCGAGCGCGTCCAGGGTGAGGGTGACGCCGCTGATCAGGGACTCGCCGATGTGGTAGCGGGGGAACTTCTCGCGCTCCAGCAGCAGGACCCGGTGGCCCTCCTGGGCGAGCAGACCGGCCGTGCTCGATCCGGCCGGGCCGCCGCCCACGACGATCACGTCGTACTCGGGTTCGGGATGGCTCATGGTCGACGACTCCTCCTGCTCGGACAGGGACGACGCGGCGCTCAACCGCCCGGCGTGAACGCGATCGGCAGGCTGGCCAGGCCCCGGAACATGGTGCGCGGCTGGTAGGTCAGCCCGTCCGGGGCACAGCCCAGCCGCAGGCCCGGCAGCCGGGCCAGCGCGGCCACCGCGGCGCGCAGCTGCGTACGGGCGAGGTAGGACCCGAGGCAGTAGCGCATCCCCGCGCCGAAGGACAGCGACGGGACCGGGTCCCGCCGGATGTCGAACTCGTCGGGCCGGTCGTACCGCCGCGGGTCCCGGTTCGCCGCACCGGCCAGGACGACCACGACGTCGTCGCGGCACAACCGCCGGCCGTGCAGCTCCACGTCGACGTCGAGCTGCCGGGTGTTGGACTGCACCGACGGGTCGTACCGCAGGCATTCCTCGACGGCCTGGGCCAGCAGGTCCGGCCGACGCCGGAGCAGGTCGAGCTGGTCGGGGTGCGCCAGCAGGCTCAGCACGGCGTTGCCCACCTGGCTGGCCACCGTCTCGTGGCCGGTGAAAATGAACGTGACCACCGTGCTGACGATCTCGTTGCGGCTCATCAGGCCGCGGTCGTGGGCGTCGAGCATCAGCGCCAGCAGGTCCTCGCCGCCCTCGCGCCGCCGCCTCGCGAGGGCCCGCTCCACGTAGTCGGCGAACTCGGCGATCGCCGCGTGGCCGCGATGCATGTCCTCGGCGCTGGCGCCCCGGTCCAGGGTCCGCCCCACGTCGCGCGACCACCGCCCGACCGGCTCCCAGTCGGCGGCGGGCAGGCCGAGCAGGCCGAGGACCGCGCGCAGCGCCAGCGGGTACGCCAGCTCGTCGACCACGTCCATCGCGCCGCGGGCCAGGGCGGGCCGCAGCAGGTCGTGGACGGTGCCGGCGATGACCGGTTCCAGCCGGCGCAGCGCGGACGGCGAGAAGGCCGGGCCGACCACCCCGCGCAGCCGGCCGTGGTCGGGCTCGTCCTGGAACAGGATGATGTCGCCGACGATCTCGGCGAGCAGCCCGGGCCCGACGAGGTCGGTCCAGAACCGGCGGATGCCGGTCCGGGCGAAGCGCGCGTCGCCGAGCACGCCGCGCACGTCGGCGAAACGGGAGACGTACCAGACCCGGTGGGCGCCGAGGTGGACCGGGTCGTGCCGCAGCAGCCAGTGGTAGGACGGGTACGGGTCACGCCGGACGTCGGCGTCGGTGGGATCGAACGCGGTCACGGCATCGACCAGCACGAG
>NZ_JBFAVI010000256.1:0-6676 GCF_040679695.1 Micromonospora sp. NPDC052213 | reverse complement strand
ACCGGGTGGCGGATCTGGCGGGTGCGGCGGTGTGGGGTCTGCTGCGGTCGGCGCAGTCGGAGCACCCGGACCGGATCGTCCTCGCCGACCTCGACCGGGAGCCGGACGCCGACGCGCTGGCCGTCCTCGCCGCCGTGGCCGACGACCCGGCCCCCACCGGGGGGCAGCTGGCGATCCGTGAGGGCGCCGTGCTCGTACCCCGGCTGACGCGCCTCACCGGCGCGGAGCTGGTGCCCCCGGCGACGGGCCTCTGGCACCTCGCGCCCGTCAGGCCCGGAACGCTGGACGGCATCGACCTGGTGCCCGCTCCGGCGGTGAAGCTCGGTTCTGGCCAGGTACGGATCGCCGTCCGCGCCACAGGCGTGAACTTCCGGGACGTGTTGATCGCCCTGGGCATGTACCCGGACCCGGCCGCCAGGATGGGCAGCGAGGGCGCCGGCGTCGTGCTGGAGGTCGGCCCCGACGTCGACGGCCTGCTCCCCGGCGATCGGGTGATGGGCATGTTCGAGCCCGGCTTCGGCCCCCAGGCCGTCGCCGAGCGGGAGCGGATCGCGAAGATCCCCGCCGGCTGGTCGTTCGCCCAGGCGGCGTCCGTCCCACTCGTGTTCCTGACGGCGTACTACGCGTTGCATGATTTGGCGGGGTTGCGGGCGGGGGAGTCGGTGCTGGTCCACTCGGGTGCGGGTGGGGTCGGTATGGCGGCGATCCAGTTGGCGCAGCATTTCGGTGCGACGGTGTATGCGACGGCGAGCCCCGGGAAGTGGGGCGTGCTGCGCGGTTTGGGCGTTGCCGAGGAGCGGATCGCGTCGTCGCGGACGACGGACTTCGAGCAGGCGTTCGCGTCGGTCAGCGGTGGCGCGGGTGTCGACGTCGTGTTGGACGCGCTCGCGGGTGAGTTCGTGGACGCGTCGTTGCGTCTGTTGCCGCGTGGTGGCCGGTTCGTGGAGATGGGCAAGACGGATGTCCGCGACCCGGAGCAGGTGGCGCAGCGGCATCCGGGTGTGGCCTATCGGGCGTTCGATCTGAACGAGGCCGGTGGGGTGCGGATCGGGCAGATGTTGTCCGAGCTGCTGGCCCTGTTCGAGCGGGGTGTGCTGTCGCCGTTGCCGGTGCGGGTGTGGGATATGCGGCAGGCACGGGCGGCGCTGCGGCACATCAGCCAGGCCCGCCACGTGGGCAAGGTCGTCCTCCAGGTTCCCGCGCCGGTGGACCCGGACGGGACCGTGCTGGTCACCGGAGCGTCGGGCACCCTCGCCGGGGTCGTTGCCCGGCACCTCGTCACCACCGGTCAGGCCCGCCGGCTGCTGCTGGCCTCGCGTCGCCTGCCCGCCGAAGGCAGCGACTACGCGGCGCTGGTCGCGGAGCTGACCGAGGCCGGCGCGACGGTCGACGCCGTCGCCGTGGACGTCAGCGACCCGCAGCAGGTGGCGGACGTGGTGGCCGGGGCGGATCGGTTGACGGCGGTCGTGCACTGCGCGGGTGTGCTGGCGGACGCGACGATCACGTCGTTGGACGCCGAGGCGGTCGGCGTGGTGATGGGGCCGAAGGTCGACGGGGCGTGGGCGCTGCACGAGGCGACCGCCGACTTGGACCTGTCGGCGTTCGTGGTGTTCTCGTCGATCGCGGCCACCCTGGGTTCTCCGGGGCAGGGCAACTACGCGGCGGCGAACGCGTTCCTGGACGCCCTGGCGTACCACCGTCGGGAGCGGGGCCTGCCGGCGACCAGCATCGGCTGGGGCATGTGGGCCACCACCAGCAGCATGACCGCCCACCTCGACCGGGACGACCAGCAGCGGCTGGGGCGACTGGGCATGACCCCCCTGCCCGCCGACGAGGGCGCCGCCCTGTTCGACGCGGCGGCCGCCAAGGCGCTGCCCACCATCGCGGCGGCGCGGCTGCGGATCACCGCCGACGCCGCCCAGGTGCCGCCGATCGTGCGGCTGCTCGCCCGGGCGGGCGGGCGCCGGCAGGCGGGTGGCGCTGCCGCCACGACCGGTTCCTCCTGGCGTGACCGGCTGGTCGGGCTGTCGCAGGACGACGCCCGTCGGCTGTTGGTGGACCTCGTGTGTGGGCAGGCGGCGGCGGTGCTGGGGCACGCGTCGGCGCAGGCGGTGCCGGGTGGTCGGGCGTTCAAGGAGTTGGGCTTCGACTCGTTGACGTCGGTGGAGTTGCGCAACCGGCTGGCCTCGGCGACCGGGTTGCGGCTGTCCGCCACCCTCGTCTTCGACTACCCCACCCCCGCCCGGCTCGCCGAGCACCTGCACGAGCAGTTGGGCGAGGTCACGGCCGGGGCGACCGCCGTCCGCGCGGCCGGCGCGGCGGGCGCCGACGAGCCCGTCGCGATCGTCGGCATGGCCTGCCGGTACCCGGGCGGCGTCAGCACCCCCGAGCAACTGTGGGAGCTGGTGGCCTCGGGCGGGGACGCGATCGGCGGGTTCCCGGCCGACCGGGGTTGGGACCTCGACGCCCTGTACGACCCGGACGCCGACCGGGCGGGCACGTCGACGACCCGGCAGGGTGGCTTCCTGTACGACGCGGCGGAGTTCGACCCGGCGTTCTTCGGGATCTCGCCGCGCGAGGCGCTGGCCATGGACCCGCAGCAGCGGCTGCTGCTGGAGACCTCGTGGGAGGCGTTCGAGCACGCCGGCATCGACCCGGCCAGCCGGAACGGCACCGTCACCGGCGTCTTCATCGGCGCCGCCTCCTCCGGCTACGCCGCCACCGGCAGCGACGGCCTGGAGGGCCTGGAGGGCCACCTGCTCACCGGCACCGCCGGCAGTGTCGCCTCCGGCCGGGTGGCCTACACGTTCGGGCTGGAGGGCCCGGCGGTCACCGTCGACACGGCGTGCTCGTCGTCGCTGGTCGCCCTGCACCTCGCCGCGCAGGCGCTGCGCTCCGGCGAGTGCGAGATGGCCCTGGCCGGCGGCGTCGCGCTGATGGCCCAGCCCGGCATGTTCTCCGAGTTCTCGCGTCAGGGCGGCCTGGCCCCCGACGGCCGCTGCAAGGCGTTCGCCGCGGGCGCGGACGGCACCGGCTGGGGCGAGGGCGTCGGCATGCTGCTGGTGGAGCGGCTCTCCGACGCGCGGCGGCACGGGCACCGCGTCCTCGCCGTCATCCGGGGCACCGCCGTCAACCAGGACGGCGCGTCGAACGGGTTGACCGCGCCGAACGGGCCGTCGCAGCAGCGGGTGATCCGGCAGGCCCTGGCGAACGCTCGCCTGTCCACGGTGGACGTGGACGCCGTGGAGGCGCACGGCACCGGCACCACCCTGGGTGACCCGATCGAGGCGCAGGCGTTGCTGGCGACGTACGGGCAGGACCGGCCGGGTGACCGGCCGCTGCTGCTGGGGTCGGTCAAGTCGAACATCGGCCACACGCAGGCCGCGGCCGGCGTGGCCGGTGTGATCAAGATGGTCCTCGCGATGCGGCACGGGATCGTCCCGCCGACCCTGCACGTGGACGAGCCGTCCCCGCACATCGACTGGACCGCCGGCGCCGTCGCGCTCGCCACCGAGGCGACCCCGTGGCCGGCCGTCGACCGGCCGCGCCGCGCCGCTGTCTCCTCGTTCGGCATCTCCGGCACCAACGCCCACGCCATCATCGAGCAGGCACCCGCCGTCGACGCCCCGCCGACCAGCCCCGAGCCGGCCGACCGGCTGCCCGGCCTGGTCGCCGCCGACGCCGTGCCGCTGCTCGTCTCGGCCCGCAGCCCCCGGGCGCTGCGCGACCAGGCGGCCCGGCTCCGGCAGCGGCTCGCCGACCAACCGGACCTCGACCTCGTCGACGTCGCGTACTCGCTCGCCGCCGGCCGCGCCCACCACCCGTACCGGCAGGTCGCCGTCGCCGCAGACCGGGACGACGCGCTCGCCGGGCTCGCCGCGCTGACCCTGGCCGACCAGCCCGCCAGTGTCGGCGAGGACACCCCGAAGGTCGTCTTCGTCTTCCCCGGCCAGGGCTCCCAGTGGGCCGGGATGGCCCTCGACCTGCTGGAGTCGTCGCCCGTCTTCCGGGACCGGATGCGCGAGTGCGAGACCGAGCTGAGCCGGCTGGTCGACTGGTCCCTGGAGGACGTCCTGCGGGCCGCGCCGGACGCCCCGCCGATGGACCGGGTGGACGTCGTCCAGCCGCTGCTGTTCTCCGTCATGGTCTCCCTCGCCGAGCTGTGGCGGTCCTGCGGCGTCGTGCCGGACGCCGTCATCGGCCACTCCCAGGGCGAGATCGCCGCGGCCTGCGCGGCGGGCGCGCTCACCCTGCCCGACGCGATGCGGCTCGTCGTCGCCCGCAGCCGGGGCCTGCTGGCCATCTCCGGGCAGGGCGGCATGGTGTCCGTGCCGCTGTCCGCCGCCGACACCGAGCAGCTGATCTCCCCGTGGGGGGACACCCTCTCCGTCGCCGCCCTCAACGGCGCCTCCGTGACCGTGGTGTCCGGCGACGCCGCGTCGGTCGCCGAACTGCTCGCGGTCTGCGCCGAGCGCG
This sequence comes from Micromonospora sp. NPDC052213, assembly GCF_040679695.1. Lineage (NCBI taxonomy): Bacteria > Bacillati > Actinomycetota > Actinomycetes > Micromonosporales > Micromonosporaceae > Micromonospora > Micromonospora sp. NPDC052213. Next base: position 2,200 of record NZ_JBFAVI010000256.1, on the reverse strand, counting down.
ACATCCGCGCCCGGGAGATCGCCGTCGACTACGCCTCGCACTGCGCCCACGTCGAGGCCGTCCGCGACGACCTGGCGGCCGCCCTCGGCACGATCGAGGCCCGCCCGACCGACGTCGCCTTCCACTCCACCGTCACCGGCGAACAGCTCGACACGACCGAGCTGGACGCCGACTACTGGTACCGGAACCTGCGCGAGCCCGTCCGGCTCGCGCCCGTCGTCGACGCGCTGATCGCCGCCGGCTTCCGGGCCTTCGTCGAGGTCAGTCCGCACCCCGTGCTCAAGGTCGTCGTCCAGGACGCCCTCGATCGGGCCGACGCGGGGCGGTCCGGCGGCGGCGTGGTCGTCGGCTCGCTGCGCCGCGACGAGGACGGCCGCCGCCAGCTGCTCGCCGCGCTGGCCGGGCTGCACAGCGCGGGCGTACGGGTCGACTGGGCCGCCGTCTTCGCCAGCTCCGGCGCGGCCCGGGTGGACCTGCCGACGTACGCGTTCCAGCGGGAGCGGTTCTGGCCCGAGGTGGGGTCGTGGCGGGTCGGTGACGTCTCCGGTGCGGGTCTCGGGGTTGCCGGTCATCCGCTGCTGGGTGCGGCGGTGCGTCTGGCGGGTGACGACGAGGTGGTGTTGACGGGTCGGCTGGGGCTGTCGTCGCATCCGTGGTTGGGCGATCACGTGGTGTCGGGTGCGGTGGTGGTGCCGGGCACGGCCCTTGTCGAGTTGGTGGTGCGGGCCGGCGACGAGGTGGGTTCGTCGCGGGTGCGGGAGTTGACGATTGCGGCGCCGTTGACGCTGCCGTCGTCGGGTGGGGTGCGGGTGCAGGTGCGCGTCGGTGGGATCGACGACTCCGGCGGTCGGGATGTCGCCGTGTACTCGCAGGCGGAGGACGATGTCGAGGGGGAGTGGGTTCGGCACGCCGGGGGTGTGTTGGAGCCGGTGTCGGCCGAGGAGCCGGGCTTGGAGGTGTGGCCGCCGGTCGGTGTGCCGGAGACGGACCTTGCCGGCTGGTATTCGGCGCTGGTGGAGCACGGGCTGTCGTACGGGCCGGTGTTCCAGGGGTTGCGGCGGGTGTGGGCCGGCGACGGCGAGGTGTACGCCGAGGTGGCCCTGCCCGACGACGCGCCGGACGTGTCGGCGTTCGGGGTGCATCCGGCGCTGCTGGATGCCGCGCTGCACCCGATCGGGCTGCTCGACGCCGGGACCGGTTCCGGTCCGCGGGTGCCGTTCGCGTTCGAGGGTGTGCAGGTGCACGCCTCGGGCGCCCGGACACTGCGGGTGCGGTTGAGCCGTGCCGGGACGGCTGTCCGCCTGGTGGCGGTGGACGAGTCGGGTGCGCCGGTGGTGTCGGTGGACTCCCTCGTGTTGCGGGAGATGGCCGCCGTGTCCGCCCCGGCCGGGACCGACCGGTCGCTGTTCGAGGTGTCGTGGCAGGCCGAGGACGTCACCCCGGCCGGGAACGCCTCCGGCTGGGCCCTGGTCGGTGACGCGCCGGCCGAGCTGCCGGGTGTCCCCGTGTTCGGGGACGTGGCGACGCTGGTCGCGGCCGTCGACGCGGGCCAGGACGCGCCGAGCCTCCTCCTGCTGCCGGTCGCCACCGCGGGCGCCGAGGGCGACGACCTGCCCGGGCTGGTCCGCTCTCTGACGTCGACCGTGCTGGAGTCCGTGCAGGCGTGGCTGGCCGCCGAGCCCCTCGCCGAGACGCGGCTGGTCCTGGCGACCCGGGGCGCCGTGGCGGCGCGGCCCGGCGACCGGGTCGACGACCTCGCGGGCGCGGCGGTGTGGGGTCTGCTGCGGTCGGCGCAGTCGGAGCACCCGGACCGGATCGTCCTGGCCGACCTCGACCGGGAGCCGGACGCCGACGCGCTGGCCGTCCTCGCCGCCGTGGCCGACGACCCGGCCCCCACCGGCGGTCAGCTGGCGCTCCGCGACGGCGCGGTGCTCGTACCTCGGGTCACCCGGCCGACCGGCGACGCGCTCACCCCGTCCACGGACCTGTGGCACGTCGCGGCGGTCAGCCCCGGCACCATCGACGGTGTCGACCTGCTGCCCGGCAGCGCGACGCCGCTCGCGGCCGGCCAGGTGCGCATCGCCGTACGTGCGGCGGGTGTGAATTTCCGGGACGTGTTGATCGCCTTGGGCATGTATCCGGACTCGTCTGCGGTGATGGGCAGCGAGGGTGCGGGTGTGGTGTTGGAGGTCGGTCCTGG